>CAJUPI010000002.1 GCA_910588125.1 uncultured Lachnospiraceae bacterium | reverse complement strand
AACGCAGCGCTCTACCAAACTGAGCCACGCCTCGATACCTTTGATAGTATAATACAAATTGTTTTAATTGTCAACACTTTTTTCACAATTTATCCAAAGTCAAACAATGACAGCTGGTTGCTCTCTGGAAGATCCCCCAACAGCCCCATATCCGCCATCAAGTCAGTCAGGCTCTTACTGATCTTCGCCCGGTTCCGGAAATCCTCCCGTGACAAAAACCGTCCCTCCGCGGCGGCCTCTACCACACCCTCGGCCGCCTTAGCTCCCATACCGTCAATGCTTCCCAGCGACGGCATCAGCTTTCCGTCTATGATCTGGAAATGATGCGCCTGCGCCCGGTAAATATCAATCGGTATAAACTCATACCCCCGTGCATACATCTCCTGGACAATCCGCATGTCCCGCAAGGTATCCTGCTCCTTCTTTGAGAGCGAATCCGCGCGCTTGCGGTAATCTGCCAGATGATATTCCAGCCGGTCCCGCCCCTGGCACATCAGCTCATATGAGAAGCCGTTGGCCCGGATGCTGAAAAATGCCGCATAATACGCCAAAGGATGAAACACTTTACAATAAGCCACCCGCCAGGCCATCATCACATAAGCGGCCGCGTGGGCCTTGGGAAACATGTATTTGATCTTTAAACAGGAATCGATATACCACTGAGGCACCTCATGTTTCTTCATCTCTTCTATCCAGTCCGGCTTCAGTCCCTTACCTTTTCGGACGCTCTCCATGATCGTAAACGAAAGCCCCTCCTCCAGCCCCTGCTGAATCAGATAAACCATGATATCATCCCGACAGCAAATGGCGGTCTGGATCGTCGCCTGCCCGCTTAAAATCAAATCCTTGGCATTGCCCAGCCACACATCTGTTCCATGGGCCAGTCCGGCAATGCGCACCAAATCGGAAAAATATTTCGGCTGGGCGTCTATTAACATCTGCATGGCAAAATCCGTGCCAAATTCCGGAATTCCCAAGGCTCCCAGCTGGCAGCCACCGATATCCTCCGGGGTAATTCCCAGAGCCGACGTATTCTGGAACAGAGACATCACCTCCGGCGAGTCCAGGGGGATATCCTTCACCGGATCCAGTCCCGTCAAATCCTGAAGCATCCGGATCATGGTCGGATCATCGTGTCCTAGAATATCCAGCTTCAGAAGGTTATGATCGATGGAATGATAATCAAAATGTGTTGTTACCGTCTTGGTAGTCATATCGTTGGCCGGACGCTGAACCGGTGTGAAGGAATAGATCTCATCTCCGATCGGCAACACCACAATCCCTCCCGGATGCTGGCCCGTTGTTCGCCGCACTCCCACACATCCCTGGACAATCCGATCGATCTCACAATTACGTTTATGTACGCCCCGCTCCTCATAATAACGCTTTACATAGCCGAACGCCGTCTTATCCGCCAGTGTACCGATGGTACCTGCCCGGAAAGTCTGCCCTTTGCCAAAGATTACTTCCGTGTAATCATGGGCTTTACTCTGATATTCCCCCGAAAAGTTTAGGTCAATATCCGGCTCTTTATCTCCCTTAAAGCCCAAGAATGTCTCAAAGGGGATATCAAAACCAGCCTTAGTCAATGGCGTTCCACATTTCGGGCATGCCCGATCCGGCATATCGCAGCCGGCCATACCGCCGAATTTCTTCACTTCCTCAGAATCAAAATCATAAAAATGGCAATGGGAACAATAATAATGGGGACTCAACGGATTCACCTCGGTGATCCCTGACATCGTCGCCACAAAGGAAGAGCCCACCGATCCCCGGGAGCCCACCAGATATCCGTCCTCATTCGATTTCCATACCAGTTTTTGCGCAATGATATACATAACCGCAAATCCATTGGAAATGATAGAGTTCAACTCCCGCTCCAATCGCTCGACAACAATCGAAGGCAAATCCTGCCCGTACATTTCATGGGCACAATCATAACATATTTTTCGCAGCGTTTCATCGGAATTCTCGATAACCGGTGGACATTTGTCCGGACGCACGGGTGCAATCCGCTCACACATATCGGCAATTTTGCGAGTATTGGTGATTACCACCTCTTCTGCCTTGTCCGGTCCCAAATACTCAAATTCCTTTAACATCTCTTCTGTGGTACGCAGATACAGCGGCGCCTGATTATCTGCATCACTAAAATTTTGTCCGGCCATCAGGATCCGCCGGTACACCTCATCTCCCGGATCCAGAAAATGTACGTCACAGGTGGCACAGACCGGCTTACCCAGGGCATCTCCCATCCGGATAATCTGCCGGTTCAAATCCTGCAGATCCTCCATTGTTTTCACCGTACTCTTCTCATCCCGTAACATGAAAGCATTATTTCCCAGAGGCTGTATCTCCAGATAGTCATAAAACCCGGCAATCTTCATCAGCTCCGGCTCCGGAAGCCCCCGCAGCATCGCCTGAAACAATTCTCCTGCCTCACAGGCGGAACCAATGATCAGTCCCTCCCGATACTGATTCAACACACTTTTCGGGATCCGGGGACGCCGGGCAAAGTAATCAATATGAGACCACGAAACCAGACGATACAAATTCGTCCTGCCTACCTCATTTTTAGCCAAAATAATTACATGATAGGTTGGCAGCTTTTTCACCATATCAGCATTAAGGGCACTCATCCGGTTCAGTTGATCCAGATTTTCTACTCCCTGCGACCGCAGCATCTCGATAAATTTCACAAAAATTTCGGCAGTTGCTTTTGCGTCATCTACTGCCCGGTGATGATTCTCCAGGGAAATATTTAAAGCCTTTGCCACCGTATCCAGTTTAAAACGGTTCAGGTTTGGCAGCAAATGCCTAGCCATGGCCACGGTATCCAGCACCGTAGGCTGAAACTCCATTCCCTGACGTCCGGCCTGATGCGCAATAAAGCTCACATCGAAAGAAGCATTATGTGCTACCAGAACGCATCCGTCACAGAAATCCAGAAATTCCGGCAAAACCTCTTCAATCTTCGGTGACTCCAGAACCATGTTATCACTGATTCCGGTCAGGTTCTCAATCTCAAAAGGAATCGGCACATCCGGATTTACAAAGGTACTGAATTTATCTGTGATTTTCCCGTCCTTTACCTTCACAGCGCCGATTTCAATGATCTGATTTTTTTCCGGGCTAAAACCGGTAGTCTCAATATCAAACACCACATAAGAATCTTCAAAAGACTGCCCCCGGGAGTTCTCCACCAGCTCCTTCATGTCATCGACCAGATACCCCTCCACTCCATAAAGAATCTTAAAATCATCCCCTTTATCCAGCGCATGGCTGGCATCGGGAAACGCCTGCACGCATCCATGATCTGTGACTGCAAGCGCCGACATTCCCCATTCTTTGGCGCGCTTTATGATATCCTTGACCTCAGAAACCCCGTCCATATCGCTCATTTTAGTATGGCAGTGAAGCTCCACCCGTTTCACCGGACTGTTATCCGAACGCTTGTCCGTGAAATCCTCACACTTTTTAATTCCTCGTACCGAGCCGATCGAAAGCTCCCCGTCAAAACGGTCGATCGTTGTCGTCCCCCACAAGCGGACAAAGCTCCCGGTCTTGATGGCATTTTCCATATCCTCCAGAGTATTCTCATCCGCAAACATTTTAACTGTGATCGTATCGGTAAAATCCGTCAGATGGAAGATAAAAATTGTCTTGCCATTGCGCAGCGGGCGGCTTTCTCTATCAAGAATCTTTCCGCGAAGAATCACCTCTCCGATCTCACCCTCCAGTTTGTCCAGCTCGATAAAATCATCTGCAAAATCCCGGCCAAAAAGCACATCCGGATTATCTGCTTTGCGCCGGTAACCTCCGTTACTCCAGTCCCCCTTCTTAGAGCCGTTTCGCTTCTCGCCTCTTCCTCCCAAAATGCCGTTTTCCTTTTTGGAAATGCCGGATCCATCTCCGTTGCTTCCTCTTCCGGCTTCCGTTTCCTGTCTCTTTTTGACTTCTGTCTCCTGTCTGGCGCCATTTTTATGGACTTTAACTTCACTCTTGCCATTCCTACCGGCACTTTCCTGACTACTCCCATCCTCCCAGGGCACTGCTGGTATTTTTGCCACTGCCCCTTCCGCCAGATGCAGGCCCAAAACCGGAGCTACCTTAGCCGTCATGCGTTGCGCTTCCTGCTTGGCATACAGCTCCCGCTCAACCGCCGCCTTCGCCCGTACCGGTTCCACATAATCAAACAGGATCTCCACCGGCAACCCGCACCGCTCATGAAATACCTTTTCCAGGACTCGCTTCAACTCCCCGGCTTTTTCTTTATTGACCATTGTATCCTCAATGGTCATCCGCATGACATCCGGCTGAGGGAACGAAAACTCCGCCTTGCGGAACATCGTATATTCCACAATACTGTAATGCTTCAACTCCAGCAAAAGGCTGTCCCGGTATGCTTTGAGAAGCTTTTCTGGCGTATACTGACCTGAAAGCCGGTATTTTTCAAATATTCTTATCTCCATCCGTTTCCCTTTAAACAACTGGTCACGGATTCCCTGCTCCAAATCCATAATATTCTTCTTATGTATCAGACGCGGGCTGACAATCGCAATGCGGATAGAGCTCCTGTTCCGGTTCATGGATATCTTCTCCACCTCCACCAGCCCCAGCAGCTCTGTCATTTGCTCCGTCATATGTAATCCCGGAAATACTTCCAAAAATCCCTTCATCTTCATCCCGACCTTCTAAAGCTTCTCTGCCGACAGCTTCATCAATTCTTCCCGCAGCGCCGGCAGCAGCTCGCTTTCCGGCATTTTGCGGACGATCTCTCCTTTTCGGAATAACAGCCCTTCTCCGATTCCTCCGGCAATTCCCAGATCCGCTTCCTTTGCCTCTCCTGGTCCATTCACCACACACCCCATCACCGCTACCTTCAAATCCAGATTATCAAATTCCGCGACCATATTTTCCACTTGTCCGGCCAGTCCGATCAGATCGATCCGGGTCCGTCCACAGGTCGGGCAGGAAACCACCTCAATCCCGCCTGTCCGCAGGCCAAGAGTCCGTAAAATCAGCTTTGCCGACCGGATTTCTTCCAGCGGATCTCCCGTCAGCGATACCCGGATCGTATCTCCGATTCCCTGATTTAAAATTAATCCCAGACCTATGGCTGACTTGATATTCCCGGCTGTTACCGTCCCGGCCTCCGTGATTCCTACATGCAATGGGCAATGCGTCTTTTTGCTAATCTGCTCATGCGCCTGCACACACATCATCACATCCGACGATTTGATACTGATCACCAGATTATCATACTCCATCCGTTCAATCCAGGCCACCTTATCCAACGCACTCTCTACCAGTCCCTCTGCTGTAACGCCACCATACTTCTCAATCAAAGCCTTTTCCAGGGATCCGCTGTTCACCCCCACCCGGATCGGCACTCCATACTCCCGCGCCTTCTTTACGACTGCCCGCACCCGTTCCTCGCTGCCGATGTTACCCGGATTGATCCGTATCTTATCTGCGCCGCATTCGATGGCAGCGATCGCCAGCCGGTAATCAAAATGAATGTCCGCCACCAACGGAATATGAATCTGCTTCTTTATCATCCGCAGGCTCTCTGCTGCCTCCATAGTTGGCACCGCCACCCGGATAATCTCACAGCCGGCCTGCTCCAGGCGCAAAATCTGAGCGACCGTCGCCGCTGCATCCTCTGTCCGCGTATTACACATGGACTGAATTAAAATCGGATGCCCCCCGCCGATTACCCGGCTGCCAATCTGTACTTCCTTTGTCCTCATTCGGCTCATCGTTGTCTTCTCCCTGTTTTATTGTTTGTCAGCCTCTTAATTTAAAGGACGCAAACACATGATCCCACATAATATCAAACCGTCTGCGCCCTTTCCTTTACATCAGCTTCCGAATATCGTTAAACAACACTAGCACCATCAGCATCATCAGCAGGGCCATCCCTGCCGCGTGGACCATGCCTTCCTTCTCCGGATCCACCGGGCGTCCACGCAAAAGCTCAATCAAGAGAAACAGCAACCGCCCGCCGTCCAGCGCCGGTATCGGCAGCAGGTTCATAATTCCCAGGGTTGCACTTAAGAGCAGGCCCCAGGTGGCAATAATATTTAAAAGTACGGCAGCGCCGCTCTTCTGCCCTTCCTCGATGGTCTCCCCCACCATGCTGACGATTCCAACCGGCCCGGTCACCGAATCCTCTACCTTCATTTGTCCCCTAAATAGCATCCCCAGTCCGTCAATCGTCGTGACAATACAATACTTCACTTCATAAAGGCTGTAATTCAAAAATTCGAGAGGATTTCCCGCCTTTTTATAATTTCCCATGAAGCTGACTCCCATCATGTAGGACTGATATTCCTCACTGTACTCCGGCACCAGCTCCGCCACATGCTCCGAGGCAATTCCCTGTGTCTGCTGTTTTTCCGGCTCCTGTTCTTCTGACAACAGTCCCTGTGATGTCTCCGGCAGCCGCTTATAATGTATGGTCAACGGCTCCCCCGGATGTGCCATGAGATACAAGGATACATCCCGCCGCGATGATATTTTCCGATTGTTGATCCGAATCAATTCATCTCCCGGCAAAAGCCCGGCACGATCAGCCGGAGAACCTTCCACAATATCGTACAATACCGGAAGATCGTGTCCTACCTGCGCCACTATGACCATGGCACACAACAAGGCCAAAATCAAATTAAACACCGGACCTGCTGCGATGACTGAAATCCTCGCCCACACAGACTTATTGTTAAAAGCAGTGGGATCCGGATTATCCGCATCCTCCCCGACCATCATACAAGAACCGCCAAAAGGCAGGCACTTGATGGAATATCGGGTATCTCCCCGCACAAAGCTGCACAACCGCGGGCCCATACCGATAGAAAACTCCACCACGCCAATTCCATTCAGCTTCGCGAGCAGGAAATGCCCGAACTCATGAACCAGAACAATCACTCCAAATAACAGTATCCCTGCCAGAATATACAGCAAACTACCACCTGCTTTCTAAATATTCATAGGTTTCCCGCTCCGCAGCCAGAATTTCCTCCACTCCCGGCTGCTCCACAAACCTGTGGTGCTCCATAGCACGCTCAATCATCTCCACAATTGTGGGATAAGAAATCTTTCTTGCCAAAAATGCTGCCACCGCATACTCATTGGCCGCATTATATACGGTTGGCATCGAACCGCCCCGCCTTCCGGCATCATAGGCCAGCGCCAACCCCCGAAAAACCTCCGGATCCGGCACCTCAAAGGAAATATTCTTTAGCTTTGTAAAATCCAGCCGTTCCCCTGGCAGATATCTCCTCTGCGGATAACAGAGTGCATACTGAATCGGCAATCTCATATCCGGTGCCCCTAACTGCGCCATCACTGCGCCATCCTCAAACTCTACCATCGAATGAATCACGCTCTGGGGCTGCACCACCACCTGTACCTGCTCTAACTCCACACCGAACAGCCACTTCGCCTCCATCACTTCAAGCCCTTTATTGACCATCGTTGAAGAATCAATGGTGATTTTCCTTCCCATGCTCCAATTGGGATGCTTCAGGGCATCCTCTACCTGCACCCCGGCCAGCTGCTCTTTTTTCCATCCCCGAAAGGGCCCCCCGGATGCTGTCAGAAGAATCTTATGAATTGCCCGCGAATCCTCTCCGTTCAGGCACTGGAATATCGCACTGTGTTCACTGTCTACCGGTAAAATCCGCACCTTTTGCTGCTTAGCCAGAGGCATAATAATATGACCGGCCGTCACCAACGTCTCTTTATTTGCCAGGGCAATATCCTTCCCTGCTTCTAGAGCAGCAATCGTCGGACGGATGCCAATCATCCCCACAATCGCTGTCACCAGAATATCTGACTGTGGCTGCGTGGCCACCTCCAAAAGCCCCTCCATACCGGCAGTGATCCGCACCTCCAGATCTACTGTCAATGCCTGGAGTTCCCGCGCTTTCTCCTCATCTCCCATACAGGCCAGAGAGGGCCGGAATTTTCGGATCTGCTGCTCCATCAGCCGTACATTCCCTCCTGCCGCCAAAGCTGTCACCTGGAGATCCGGATTTTGCTCCACTACCTCCAGCGTCTGAGTTCCGATAGAGCCGGTGGAACCAAGTATCGCTATCTTTCTCACAAATATTTCCTCCTCTGTCGCCAAATCCATCACCGCAAAAATGTCACTGCAAAATAAATAGCCGGCGCTGTAAACAACATACTGTCAAAACGATCCAAGATTCCCCCATGTCCCGGGATTAAATGTCCATAATCCTTGATGTCATGATTCCTTTTAATCGCTGACGCCGCCAGATCTCCCACCTGAGAAATCACTGCTGCGATTGCACAGGCCAGGGCACAGGCCACCCGGGGATTCCCCACAGCTATCATCTTCCCGCCGTACACACAGGCAAAACCATAGCCCAAAAGCGCGGCCCCCACTACGCCGCCGACTGCCCCCTCAATCGTCTTCTTGGGGCTTAAAACCGGCACCAGCTTGTGCTTTCCGAACAACATCCCGGCACAATATGCGCACGTATCACATCCCCAGGAGCTAAAAAAGATCAGCCAAACCAGATAAATCCCGTCCGTCATCGCCCGTACCTGATAGAGATAGGAAAGCATCACTGCAGCATAAAACACGCCGAAAAATGCTATGGTCACCTCCTCCGTCCGGTATTTGGGGAATGTGAATACATAGATTCCCATCAAAAGCATCAATGCAGCAATCGCCATTAAAATCACATACTGCTGGCCTTCATACCACACCAGCCCATAATAAGCAACTGCTGTCAGATATCCCACCAGCCCCAGGGGATTTTTTTCAATCTTCATAACGCGGTATAATTCAAACAATGCCATAAGCGAAATCAGTCCCGCTGTTACATAAAGGAGCACCCCGCCTCTCCCTACTATTAGAATAGCAAGAATGACCAGAATAATACCACTAATCAGACGTTTTCCAAACATTCAGACTCCCCCTTTTCGTTACTTGATCCCGCCAAATCTCCGTTCCCGTTTATTATACGCCAGGATTGCCTTTTCCAATTCCTCTTTATTAAAATCCGGCCACAGGCAATCCGTCACATAAATCTCTGTATAAGCCAGCTGCCATAATAAGTAATTAGAGAGACGGATCTCCCCGCTGGTCCGAATCAAGAGATCCGGATCCGGCATATCAGCCGTATCCAGATAGGAAGCCAACAACGTCTCCGTAATCCCGTCCGCCTGAATCACACCTGCCTGGTAATCGGCTAAAAGATGCCGCACTGCCCGGACAATCTCATCCCGGCCGCCATAATTTACCGCAATCACAAAGGTCAGCCCGGTATTCTCCTTTGTCTCCGACTCCAGGCGATTAATCCCCTCAATAATGTCTTTATCAAACCGGTTTCGATCTCCGATCATCCGCACCCGCACATTATTCGCCGAAGCTATCTTCAAAAGGCGCACCATATAATAACGGAAAAGCTGCATCAGAGCTCCTACCTCTTCCGCCGAACGTTTCCAGTTCTCTGTGGAAAATCCGTATACCGTCAAATATTCAATTCCCATCCGCGCTGCAATTTCCACCGTCTTCTCTACCGTTTTGCAGCCCTCCTTATGTCCCATTGTGCGCGGGAATCCTCGCTTTTTCGCCCAACGGCCATTCCCGTCCAAAATCAATGCTACATGCCTGGGAATTACCATTCCTTCCCGTTCTTTTTCCATCTTTTCCTCCCTAATCGCAATAATGGGACAGGAATATAGATACCCCTGTCCCCCCATTTCTGATGATTTTCTTAACTGCTATACCGTCATGATCTCCTTTGTCTTTTCCTCTACTGCCGCGTCAATCTTATCTATCATCTTATCCGTGAGCTTCTGAATCTTCTCTGTCCCCAATTTCAAATCATCCTCCGACATCTCACCTGATTTCTCCATCTTCTTAAATGTCTCATTGGCATCCCGGCGGATATTGCGGACCGCCACCTTAGCGCCCTCCCCCTTCTTCTTGATATCCTTTGCCAGATCCTTTCTGCGCTCCTCCGTCAGTTCCGGAAATACCAGGCGGATCACATTGCCATCATTGGTAGGATGGATTCCCAAATCAGACATATTGATTGCTTTCTCGATTGCCTTTAACAGGCTTTTCTCCCAGGGCTGGATCACAATCATCCTTGCCTCCGGAATATTGATATTGCCTACCTGCTGGATCGGCGTTGGCGTGCCATAATAATCCACTTTGATCTTGTCCAATACGTGTGGATTGGCACGTCCCGCGCGCACAGTAGCAAAATCTCCCAGCAATACCTCCAAAGATTTGTTCATCTTGTCCTCATACATTTTTAATTGTTCCTGCATATTCCCCTCCTGTTATTCCACGGTCACTGTCGTACCGTTGATTTTTCCCTGCATAGCATTGGCAATACTGTCTTTTTCGTTCAGATCGAATACTGCCATGGGCATCTTATGCTCCAGGCACATGATAGAGGCTGTCAAATCCACCACAGCCAGTTTTTTATCGATAACCTCCTGAATAGAGATCGTGTCATAACGCTTCGCCTGCGGATTCTTCGCCGGATCACTGTCATATACTCCATCAATGGACTTTGCCAGCAAAATACAATCGGCATCCATCTCAACAGCCCGCAAAGTGATCCCCGTATCCGTAGAAAAATAGGGATGCCCCGTACCGCCGGCAAAAAATACTACCATACCTCTTGCAAAATATTTATTCGCCCGATCCTTGGAAAAAAGCTTGGTCATGGAGCCACACTCAAAAGGCGTCAAAATCTGGGTCATCATCCCGGCATTCCGGAAAATCTCTGACACATAAATACAGTTCATCACTGTCGCCAGCATCCCGATCTGATCCGCCTTCGTGCGGTCAATCGCCTCACTGGTGCGTCCCCGCCAGAAATTACCACCACCAATCACGATTCCTACCTGAATCCCCAAATCGACAGACAGCTTCACCTGACGAGCCACCTCTTTGACCGTATCCTCATCAAATCCCGTCTTCTTATGGCCAGCCAGCGCTTCTCCGCTCAGTTTTAAAAATACCCGTCTTCTATTCATGAATTGATTCTCCTGTCGTATTTCGCTATGGAAATATCATACCACATTCGTATCGTTTTGAAAAGAGAAAGCGCAAGTGTTTTTCATCCGGTTTTCTAATCCACAAAATGAGAAAGGAAACGAATTGCCAGCAACACTGCCAAAATCCCTTTCCAAAGCCGGCGATTTTCTGACAAAAAAGCCCAAATATCAAAATTATTTTCCGTCCGCTTCTTCTCTTTTTTCATCTTTTGTGGTGACATCCCATAAGCAAAAAGCTGCTTTGCATAGACATCCCGCTCCCATACTTTATCATAACCGATAATCTCGTACATCAAAAAACGGATCTCCGGATATTTTTTCATGGCTCGTTTATTTTTCCATTGTTTAAGTTTCCATCTGGATACCTGATTCATTTCTATCACATGATAAATCCGGCACAGGCCTATCATCGTGGGCATATGGAGTTCGCCCCGCTCCTGTTCCAGCCAGGCAAACAGCTTCGAGGTAAAAAACGGCGAATGCCCGTATTCTCTGAATAATTCACTTTCTGCCAGCGCATCCCAGCGTTCCATCAAAGCCGGATAATCCTGTTCGCTTTGAAAAGCACTCTCCTGACAGAGCTCCTCCAGTTCCTTCATCTGATCCAGCAGGATCTCCGTATCCACCCGATCTTGCGGTTGCCGGATTGCTTCTGGCTTTGATACTCCTTGTTCGAGAGGCAAAGAAGCAGGATGTTTTTCCTCTTCCGTCTCCTGATTCAATAGCTCTTCCCATTTTTCAGCAGGAATCTCAAAACAGCAGAAAGCTTCGGAGTCCTTCGATTGTTCTCTTTGCCCGGGCTGAAAATCCTCTGCCAAAAACAATGTCTTAGATTCTTTGTCTTCCCCGGTTCGAGACGCATAATCCAAGGCTTTTTCATATGCCTGATGCAGCCGTTCAAACTCCTCGGGATGCTCCTCCGGATGGCAGGTTCGGCATTTTCTGGCATATGCCTTTTTTATCGATTTTTTATTTCCTGTCGGGGCCAGCTCCAAAAGCTCCCAAAAATTCTGCCCGCTCATCGCAGCTCTCCAAGTCCCAGTTTTTCTTCCAGATAATCAAAAACCTGTCCCACCTGCTTTTGTGCCGCATGAATCGCCGCCGGATTTTTCCCTTTTATAACGGAATCCAGCCAGTGACGATTCCTCATAACCAATTCCCGCTCTTCTCCTAATGACTCCTGATAGAGACGTTCCGCTCTCGCGAAAAGGAATTCGTTTTTCTCCTCCTCTCGGGATACGTATTTTAACTCCTTAATCTGAGCAATTTTTTGATTCAATTCTTCCTCACTCATACGAATCCCGCTGTTGACAATCACCTCTCGTGCTTTCGTGCCAGCGCGGTTAACCGCCTCCACCTCCAGAATCCCGTTAATATCATAGGTAAAGCGCACATTCACCAACCGGTTCCTGGTATCTCCCGGCGGAATTTCCAGATCCACTTTTCCCAGGAACAGATTTTTCTTACAATACATCGACTCGCCCTGATAAATTTTAATTTCCACTTTGGTCTGGGTTTGCGTACTTGGCTCGAAGATTTCTTCCCGGCTGAAAGGCAGCACACAATTTCGTTCAATGACCGGTGAAAGCATCAATTCACGGCTGCTTTCGTCCCAAACTCCCACGCCAAGGGTAAAGGGACAAATATCTGTCAATACAATATCGCGGATCTCCTCCTTGCGTTCTTTAATCCCTGCATAAGTCCCTGCCCCAATAGCAACAATTTCATCTGGATTTCCTGCCAACACAGGCTCTACTCCCATAAAATGATGAATATACTGCCAGATCACTGGCATCCGGCAAGTTCCTCCCACCAGCACCACCTTATCAATTTCCCCAACATCCATCGAGGCATCCCGCAGCGCTTTCCAAACTACTTCCTCCATCCGTTTCAGGACCGGCGCTGATATCCGTATCAAATCTTCCGAAGTAAGAATCAGCCCCTTCTTCCCGTCGGGACTGTCCCATTCCATCATTCCAGCATTTTTCTCCGTCAGCTGACGCTTACACCATTCTGCACTCTTCAAAAGCTCAAGCCGGTGTTGTTGACAAAGATGATCATATTCCAGGCCGTGCTCTCTGCAAAAATATTCGGCAATCCGTTTGTCAAAATCATTGCCGCCCAGCTTATTATCACCAGAAACTGCCAGAATTTCAATCACCTGTTCAAAACACTCTACTACCGAAACATCCAGCGTACCGCCGCCAAAATCAATGACTAAAAAGCTTTCATCCTCTTCATTTTCCGGATTCCGGCAGGAGAGAGCCGCTGCCGAAGGCTCATTAATCAGACGTTCCACCTTTAATCCGGCCAAGACTCCCGCCTGCTTGGTCGCAAATCTCTGTTCGTCATTAAAATATGCCGGGACACTAATCACCGCCTCTTCTACCTGCTCTCCCAGATATTCTTCTGCATCTGCCTTCAACTGGCGAAGAACCATGGCTGACAGCTCCTGGGAGCTGTACCAGCGTTCTCCCAGAGATGACTTATACATCGTTCCCATAAAACGTTTGAACGAAGCAGCGCTCTGCTCCGGCTTTAAGATTCTCTTTTCCTTCGCTACTGCCCCCACCCAGATCTCACCATTTTCCTCAGCCACCACACTTGGCGTCAGAAAAGACCCCAACCGGTTGGGAATCAACTCCGCATGCCCGTCCTTCCATACCGAAGCCAGGCTGTTTGTCGTGCCCAGATCAATTCCTATAATTGCCATATTCTTTCCTCCAGCAGACGTTTTTCACTCATTCTTTCGAATTTTCCATTCTCATAATCTGATTCCAGGATAAGTATTCCGGTTTGGCTCCTGCCAGCGATTCTTCCCCGGCGCCTTCCACACAAAACGCCGCCCGATAGCCTGGATAAGCAAATTCAGCAAATCCACATTTCAAAAGCTTTCCGTTGCATTCGGCATACACTGGCGGACCCAAATGAATGCAAAACTCATTCAAGGGCATCCGCATTCCCTTTCCCGTCAATTTTAAAAAACTCTCTTTTAAGGTCCAAAAACGATAAAAATTTTCCGTCTGCTCTTTTTCTTTTCCTGCTTCCAGCGCTGCTATTTCTCCGGCAGCAAAAAAACGATGTACGATCCGCATATCCGGCACAGCGATCCGTTCCACATCGCAGCCTACCTCCTGATCTGCCAAAACCGCCATCACCAATGTTCCCGAATGCGATAAATTAAAATGAATTTCCGGGTAATCCCGCAAATACGGTTTCTCATCCGGCCCATAAGCCATCACTGCATCCCGTTCCCGGATTCCATGCCGGGAAAGGCCATAATCCAGCAAAAGCCCTGCTCCCAGGGACAGGGCTTTTCCTTTGGCATAACGAAAACTTTCTATTTTTTGTTGTCTTTTTTCAGAAAGCCTTCCACACAAACGGCTAAACTCCTCTTCCTCTAATGCAAAATCCTGCTGAAATCGAGAAACATCCAGAAAATATATCTGCATCCTCATTTCTTGTCTTCTGCCGACATCGTCTCTGCCGCTCCTTCTTCCTCACCGGTGCACCCATCCTCGGTCAAAATATCGATCTGGCACATCCGCATCGTCTCCAGTGCTGCGTTATGAGTCTCCTCCGTTACTCCGGCGCAACATTTCGGATCCACCCGTATCACAGTACCCGGAAGCTTTGCACGAAGCAGGAGCGCATTGCTTACCACGCAGATATCCGTACATAAACCGGCTAGTTCTATCTCCAGCTCTCCGCTTAAACTTCGCTGATACAGCTCTTTAGCCAGCTCTTCAGAGCCAAAGGTATATTTATCAAAAATCTTTGCCTTTGGCATCGCTGCTTTTATCTCCGGATGGATCTGCCACCCTTCACTGCCCTTTATACAGTGTACTATCGGCAGCTTTTTTCCTTCCAAAGTTTCCAGATAGTTTTCAAAATGGGTGTCCCTGGTAGCATAAACCCTTTCCGGTTTATACTCCTGGATCTTTTTTACTACTGCCGGCACAATCGCCTGAGCCATTTCACTTCCCAATGCTCCGTCAATAAAGTCCTTCTGCATGTCAATCACAACCAGATATCGTTCCATAATTTGCACCCTCATCCTTTCCTGATAATATTTATAATATTTCTGCTGGCTCTCCATTGTTTCTCCTGGTAATTGTCCATGTTCTAAAGTATATCATATCTTCTTTTTCCTTGACAAGCTTTTCGGAGGGTTTCTCTGTTAAACTGCCTTGATATTGAGAGATACGCCAAGAAGGGAGAAGTAGAGACGAGGGCAGGGGCAGCGCCGGGAACGGGCAGGGGCGGAACCGTTTGCTGTTTCGGGATTAAGGAATCCTAAAGCCTCCATATTTTGCCAAAAGCGAAATGAAAATGCCCAAACCCGTTTCGCTCAGACAGTGTGCATTTTCGTTTCAAAGCAAAATTATGGAAGCTTAAGAATTCCTAAAATCCCTGCAAATGCAAACGGTTCCGCCCCTGCTCGTTCCCGGCGCTGCCCCTGCCCTCGTCCCTACTTCTCCCTTCCTGGCTGGTTATTGTAAATTCCTAACATAAATAAGGATATTCACATTTATCGGCAAACAGCTTTCCATTCATGATCATAACTTTCTTCACTGTTAAATTGTTATTTCAATTTGATTATCTTCAAAATCAATCAGACAGCTCTCATAATATCCGTCCCCTGTTGTCCGTGGATTGCTAATTATGCGATAACCATCTCTTCTTAATTGTTCTGTCAGCGCATTGACTGCCTCCTTTGTTCCTACAGAAAAAGCAATATGTGCATACCCGGTACGCACAAACGGCTTTTCTATATTTGCCATTTCCGGTTTGTTCATGATCTCCAACCTGCATTCTCCCTGAAAAGAAAGAAAATAAGACTGGAAACCCGTTTTTTGGTTATGATACCTTTCTCCCGCTGTTGCATGGAAATAGTACACAAAAAAGTCTTTTGCCCGTTCTAAATCATTTACATACATTGCAATATGTTCCATCTTCATGTTCTGTTTTCCTCCATATCACTCCACGATTCTGTATCAAACTTTCTTTTTTTGAAATAGTAAATTCTATCCTCTTCCGTTATTTCACGGATAATCCTGCAAGGATTACCTGCCACGATCATGTTGTCGGGAATATCTTTTGCCACAATACTTCCTGCGCCAATCACGACATTGTTTCCAATCGTCACTCCCGGGAGTATGACGGCGTTACCTCCTATCCATACATTATCACCAATCGTGACAGGTATTCCGTATTCATAGCCCGAATTACGGCTGTCTGGGTGTATTGGGTGTCCTGCCGTGTAAATAGATACATTAGGTGCGATTTGTGCATTTTCCCCGATTGTGACTTTTCCTACATCAAGAATCATGAGGTTGTAATTGGCAAAAAAGTTATTGCCGACTTCAATATTCCACCCATAATCGCAATGAAATGGCGGCTCAATCCAAACTATTTCCCCTGTTTTTCCCAGCAGTTTTCTCAGCAGTTTGGGAATCTGCATCCTCTCTTTCGGTGGCAAAAGATTAAATTTATAAATTAGCTGTTTGCAAGCTTCCCGTTCTTCTTCCAAGCCATCAAGCCATGCCTTATAAGGCAGAGCGTTTAACATTCTTTCTTTTTGGTTCATAAGTTCCTCCTACTTATTGTTAATTTATGGTTAAATTTTTTACCCATCTGTATTGTTTATAATGCCTGTAAACGGCAGATAACTTTATCAATTCATCTAAACTCAGCCCTGGAGGAAGGCGCAGGACGGCGGCCTGACTGTCAGAAAATTTTGACATGTGCAGGGATTTAGAAGCCCTTAAGGTTCTGTATTTTGCGTTGAAACGAAAATGCACACTGTCTGAGCGAAGCGAGTTTGGGCCTTTTCGTTTCGCACTTAGCAAAATTCAGAACTTTTAGGGCTTTTTAATCCCGAAACCGGAAAAATTTTCTGACAGTCAGGCCGCCGTCCCGCGCCTTCCTCCAGGGCGTACCTTTTTGCCGCACCTCCCCATACAAATAGTCAAATACCCATGCCCTAAAGGACTAGCTTCACGTCGCAAGCACGGCACCTTGACTCATTGCCCGCGGAAATAAAAAGCGACAGGATCCACACATTCGCAGATCCTGCCCTCTTTATACTTTTGTGTACAACCAATCAACGGCTCCCGCTTTTAAACCGGATACGCCTTATTCTCCGTATCTGCCACTGCTGCATCTACCTTCGTCTGCTGTGCCTCCCGATACTTGAAAAACTCTTCTGCTACCTTCGGGAACAACGCATAAGAGAGCACATCTTCATCCTGCTGTTTCCAGCGGGCGCATTCTTTCTCGAACTGAGGCAGCTGCGGCGGAATCAAATCTGCCGGCCGGCATGTGATCGGGGTTTCCTCGCCGATAATCTTCTTCTGTACCTCCGGGTTAAACGGCTTTACAGTCTGTCCAAACTCTCCCAGCATAATTTTCTTAGACTCTTTGGGTACTAACTTATAGCGCTCACCAGCAATGACATTCATCACAGCCTGCGTACCTACGATCTGGGAAGAAGGAGTCACTAACGGCGGCTCGCCGAAATCTTTTCTCACGCGGGGGATCTCCTCTAACACCTCGCGGTATTTATCTTCTTTACCGGCCTCTTTTAACTGAGATACCAGGTTGGAGAGCATGCCGCCCGGAACCTGATACTGCAGAGTCTTAATATTAACGCCCAGTACCTTCGGGTTCAAAAGGCCGCTCTTTAACACTTCCTCCCGAATCGGGGTAAAGTAATCAGCGATTTCCGCTAACTTTGTCTGATCCAGCCCTGTGTCGTATGGTGTACCGCGGAAGGTCTCCACCATCACTTCCGTAGCCGGCTGGCTCGTTCCCAGTGCTAACGGAGACATAGCTGTATCTATAATGTCACAGCCGGACTCTACAGCCTTTAAGTAAGTCATGGAAGCCACACCTGAGGTATAGTGCGTATGCAAATCAATCGGCAAAGCCGTGGACTCTTTCAACGCTGTCACCAGCTCCTGGGCCGCATAAGGAGTCAAAAGGCCTGCCATATCCTTGATACAGATGGAATCCGCCCCCATATCCTCGATTCTCTTGGCGATGTCCTTCCAGTAATCCATCGTATAGGCATCACCCAGAGTGTAGCAAAGTGCAATCTGTGCATGAGCCTTTTCTCTGTTTGCAGCCGTAACTGCCGTCTGGAGATTGCGCAGATCATTAAGGCAGTCAAAAATACGGATGATATCTATACCATTGGCCACAGACTTTTGTACAAAATATTCTACCACGTCATCTGCATAGTGATTGTATCCCAGAATATTCTGGCCGCGAAACAGCATCTGAAGCTTGGTATTCTTAAAACCTGCTTTCAGCTTTCTCAAGCGCTCCCACGGATCCTCCTTCAGAAAACGAAGAGATGCGTCAAAGGTTGCCCCGCCCCAACACTCTACGGCATAATAACCGATCTGATCCATCTTGTCAATGATGGGCAGCATCTGTTCGGTACTCATTCTGGTTGCGATTAAGGACTGGTGCGCGTCACGGAGGACAGTCTCCACGATCTTAACCGGCTTTTTCTCTATTGCCATTTTATTTACCTCCTAATCATTATCAACAGGAATCCCCAAATAATATTACACGCCAAAAATTGCCATAAACGTACCGGCAGCTACTGCTGTACCGATAACGCCGGCCACGTTCGGACCCATGGCGTGCATCAGCAGGAAATTGGTCGGATCTGCCTCTGCACCCACCTTCTGAGACACACGTGCTGCCATCGGCACTGCCGATACCCCGGCAGAGCCAATCAGCGGGTTCACTTTCCCGCCGGTAAGCTTACACATAATCTTTCCAAAGAACACGCCGGCAGCTGTACCGAAAGCAAAAGCGATCAGTCCCAGAGCCACAATCTGCAGCGTTGTCACCTTCAAAAACGCCTCTGCACTGGTACTGGCCCCTACCGAAGTCCCCAGCAGGATTACTACAATATACATCAAAGCGTTGCTGGCAGTCTCCTGCAGCTGTTTTACCACGCCAGACTCGCGGAACAGATTGCCCAGCATCAGCATACCAACCAGTGGAGCCGTGGTCGGCAGAATCAGACATACCACGATGGTAACAATAATGGGGAACAGAATCTTCTCCAGCTTGGATACCGGACGAAGCTGCTCCATCTTGATCTTGCGCTCTTTTTCAGAGGTCATCAGCTTCATGATCGGAGGCTGAATGATCGGCACCAGAGCCATATAAGAATACGCCGCCACCGCAATCGGCCCCATAAACTCTGTTTGGCCCAATTTACCGGCCAGGAAAATAGATGTCGGGCCGTCCGCGCCGCCGATAATGGAAATAGCGGCGGCCGCCTTGTCATTAAAGCCCATAAAAATCGCCATAAAGTAAGCGGCATAAATGCCAAACTGAGCCGCTGCGCCCAGCAAAAAGCTTTTGGGATTTGCAATCAGCGGACCAAAATCCGTCATTGCACCCACACCCATGAAAATCAAAGACGGCAGGATACTCCATTCATCCAGCAGGAAGAAATAGTGAAGCAGTCCGCCTACACCATTAGACATATCTTCAGGCCGTGCCATAATATCCGGATAGATATTGACCAACAGCATACCAAAGGCAATCGGAACCAGCAGTAGCGGTTCAAATCCATATTTGATCGCCAGCATCAAAAATACCAGAGCCACGCCGATCATCAGAAAATTGCCGAAAGTAAGGTTGCAAAATGCTGTCTGCTGAAGAAGATTAGACATTGTCGTTGCAATATAATCCATTTTTATCCCTCCATAGTGGAACTTTTATTTGTAACACTTCCGAGTTCTGAAATGTCACCTTGTTCAGCAGATTAATTCATGGTGGCAAGGGTTGCACCCGGCTCTACGGAATCGCCGACAGCCGCATTGATGCTGGCAATCGTGCCGTCTTGCGGAGCTACGATATCATTCTCCATCTTCATGGCCTCCAGAACCATGATGACATCCCCCTTCTTTACGGCCTGTCCGTTGCTGGCCTTCACTGCCAGAATCTTACCCGGCATAGGAGCTGTTACCGCTACTGCACCCTGGGCTCCGGCAGGAGCTGCCGCCTTCGGGGCTGCTTTGGGAGCCGCTTTTGGCGCTGCCTTCGGGGCTGCTGCTACCGGAGTTCCGGTGGAGGCGCCTTCTTCTACGGTTACTTCATAAACATTACCATTGACTGTAATTGTATAATTCTTCATGATCCGAATCCTCCTACTAATTCTTTTATAGTTTATGCTCTTTTCCACTTGGCTCCCGGCGCACGTTTGATGGAACGCACCACCAGACTATCCGCCGAAGTATTATCAAATGCGGCAATTGCCGCTGTTATCACTGCCACCAGCTCCAAATCATCGACCAGCTCTTCCTCTTGTACAGCCGCCGGAACGGGAGCCGGGGCCGCCACAACCGCCGGGGCCGGAGCCTTTGTCTTGTTTTCAAATGCATTGATGAACTTAAAGCAGCTGATGATCAGAGAGATAAAAATCAGTACCAGGAATACGGTTCCCATGCCCATCGCCGTATTCATTCCTGCCTTTGCCAGCTTCTCACCAACGGTATACTCAGGCGTGAAGGAAAAAGATGTGGGAACCGGCATGCCCTGTGCCCCGTCTTCATAAAATGCCTTGAACTCAACCTTGCGCTGGGCAAAATTAGCCGTCACCACACACTCATAATCACCGTCTTCCGTGATAACTGCCTGGCTGGAAAGGATCTCCACAAAATCACCGGCCTCATCTCTCACGCCCTTCCAAGCCGTGAAAAGGCCTGCCGTCACGTTATCCTTCTGTTTGAGCGCAGACGCCTCTGCCTCCTCAAGCTCCTCTGCTGAAAGCTCCGTACAAAGTTCAAGGATTCCCTCTGTAACAGAACACAATCCCTCGGAAAGCTCCGCATCCAGGGCCTGTCCGGAATCCTCCGCCGCCGAACATGCGGACAGCGCAAACAGGCAGAACACCATGCATACCATCAACCATAATCGTTTTATATTCTGTTTCATATACACGTCACCTCATTCTAGACCGTTCCGTGTTTTCTGTCCGGACGATCCTCTCTCTTGGTAAACAGCATCTCAAACGCAGCAATCACGCGCTTTCTGGTATCGCAGGCTTCAATAATGTCATCCACATAGCCTCTTCTGGCCGCTGCCGCCGCACTGGACTGCAGCTCCTGATACAAAGTCGCCTTCTCATTGATCAGAGACAAACTGTCATCTGCCTTTGCCAGCTCGTCCGCATACATAATCTTTACTGCTGCCGTCGGATCCATCATGCCGATGGAAGCGGCCGGCCATGCATAGACTACATCTGCGCCAATGGATTTACTGTTCATCGTCAGATACGCCGTGCCATAAGCCTCGCCCACAATCACAGTGACCTTCGGAACGCTGGCATTGGCAAAAGCATACGTCAGACGGCCCGCGTTCTTGGCAATCTTGCGCTCCGTGCACTTACTGGCTTTATAACCCTTCACATTCACCAGCGTCAGCAGCGGAATATTGAATGCGTCGCAGAAGGAAACAAATTTTTCCGCCTTTTCACAACCATGGGAGGTGAGCACCGCCTCATACTCCTCTTCCTTGACGCCATTCTCCCCATATAGCTCAGTACGGTTTGCCACACAGCCGACTGTACTGCCGTTTAAACGAATAAAACCGGTCACCATAGAGGGATCATAAGCTTTCTTCACTTCCAGGAAAAACCCATTGTCCGAAATCTGGGTAAGCGCAATATCCGTAGCCCCCGCGCAATTCTCCAGTCCTGCACAGATGCGGTTTAAATCATCGCTGCATTCGCTGTAGGACATGTCATCCTCATTATTGGCAGGAAGAATCGAAATCAAGGTACGAATCTGATTTAACACCCCATCCTCATCGCCGGTAAAGTCCACCAGGCCGGTGTCTCCGCTCTGGAACGCTGCACTGGAAGTATCGCATTTTTCTATGCGGTTGCCCTCAAGGGCATTGGGAGAATTGACAAAAAGCTTTGCTTTCTTTTCTTCCATAAAGATGAAATCCGCCATTGCTGAAGATACGGCCATCCCGCCGCCGCAAATGCCGAACACTGCTGCAATCTGAGGAATCACACCGGATGCCATCGCCTGGCTTAAATACATCTGGCCAAAACCATTCAAAGCATCGGTCGCCTCCTGAAGACGCAGGCCCGCGCAGTCAATCAGCCCGATCACCGGCGCTCCCATCTTCATCGCCATGGAATAAATGTTGGAAATCTTTTTGGCATGCATCTCGCCTAAGGAGCCACCCAATACAGCGGCATCCTGGCTGTACACATACACAAGGCTTCCCTCGATGGTCCCATAGCCGGTAATCACGCCATCTGCTGGAGTTTCCTTGTCAGCCATGTTGAAATCGGTTGCTCTTGCAGTAATGTAAGAACCCACTTCAACAAAACTGTTCTCATCAAGCAGTGCATGAATTCTGCTACTTGCTGACGTTTGTGCTGAATTACTCATTTTGCAATCCTCCATTTTAAAATATTGACGGCATTGCCAAGAATCGTTAATCTTTTGACAATATTCCGTTTAGTAACTCCAAATTTCTGCCGATTATAATTGTATAATGTTATGAGGTAAAATTCAAGCAGTTTTTGGATTTTTTTCAAAAGACGACATATTTTTACAATTGTTTTCCTATAAATTTCTCCCAGACCTGCCGGATGCAATAGATAAAGTCTCTGCGGGCAATGGACCGATCGGCATAAAGCGGATCGCTGCGAATCATTTTGCCATCCAGGAAATAACAAATATGCCCGATCAATTCACCCTGTTCTACCGGCGCTTCCAGATTATCCGGAAGCTCTTTTAAAAATTCCACCTTCTCATCCTCTGCCAGCAGCAGCCGCAAATGCTTTTCCTTTTCGGTCAGTCCGGTTACTGGTTTTATCACCGCCGGCCCTTCCTTTTCTGCAACGCCCTCCCGAACCGGGATCTCTTTTAAGTCCGGTTCCTGATAGACGTCCCGATAGTAAAAATGGTTTTTTCCATAATCGAACAGCGCTTTCGCATCGGCCCATTTGTATGTTTTATGGGGCGGCCAGCCGCTTCCCAGCAACGCCAGCACATAGGTTCTCCCCTCATCCTCAAGCGCCGCCACATACGAATAACCCGCGCCGCCGGTAAAGCCTGTCTTGCCGCTCATGAGTCCCTTCATCATAGACAACAGCGCATTATGATTGACACAGGAAAAAGAATGTTTCCCGTCTATATCGGTAAATGTATGGCCAGATGCGCGGGTAATTTCCAAAAATTCTTCTCGTTTTGGCGATTCTCTGACACAGTAGCGCATAATGGCTGCCAGCTCTTTTGCCGTTGTCCCATGAGTATATTTCCGGCCGTCCGGCGCCGTATACGTCCTATCCAGTCCATTCGGCGTAAGAAAACACGTTTTTTGACAGCCAAGCTCCCGTGCCTTTTGGTTCATCAAGGCGGAAAACCCTTCCACACTGCCGCCAATCTGTTCCGCAATCATGACTGCCGAATCATTATGGGACTCCAGCATCAACGAATACAGCAGATCTTTCATATAAAACTGAGTTCCTCTTTTTGCTCCTAAATGAACCTTTGGCTGGGCTGCCGCGATCTCTGACATCGTACAGATATCTGAGACTGTTCCTTTTTCCAAAGCCAGGATGCAGGTCATAATTTTTGTTGTGCTGGCCATGGGACGAAAGGTATCTCCTTCTTTTTCATACAGAATGCGTCCGGTATCTCCATCCATCAAAACTGCTGACAAGGCGTGCAGCCGGATATTGTCCTTCTCTGTGTTTTTTTCTTCCTGCGTTGTTCTGATTATTCCCATATTAGGGAATTCCGATTCTGATATCCGAAAATTCCCGGGATTTTGCTCCTTTTTTTCACTTTGGGAAGCTGATGACGACTGAATCCTTATCGCAGATACCTGGGAAATTCCTGCGTGATTTTCCGGCTGTATTTGCACACTGCCCCAAAAAGCAAAGCCGATGGTGATTCCCACCATCAGCCCATGTACCCGATTCGTTTTACCCATTGTCCCACTCCTGCACATGATTACTCTATCCTATTCCAGCAGAAAGCGGATTATTCTCTGGCCCCCTCATTGTTTTCCCGCAATTATTGATTTTTTTCCGCAAACTCCTTCACGATTTCTATCAGCAAGCCCACCACGCTTTCCATGGATTGCACACAGATATATTCATGGATTCCATGAAAATTCTCGCCGCCGGTACACAAATTCGGGCAGGGTAGCCCCATATAAGACAGGCGGGCCCCGTCCGTACCGCCGCGGATTGGCACAATCTTCGGCACAATTCCTGCCTTTTCCATGGATGCCCTGGCTATATCAATCAGATAGAAATGCGGTTCTATTTTCTCTCTCATATTGTAGTAAGAATCTTTCACAAAGATTTCTACTGTGCCCTCTCCATATTTACTATTGAGAAAGTCTGCAATCCGGACGAACATCTGCTTTTTTTCTTCAAATTTCCCCCGGTCATGATCCCGGATAATATAGTCCAGCTGCGCCTTCACCATATCTCCCCGCATATCCGTGAGATGAAAAAAGCCTTCATAGCCTTCTGTATACATGGGATTCTCGGCTGCCGGAAGCATCTGATGAAATTCCATGGCCATCAATGAGGCATTTTTCATCACATGTTTGGCAGACCCCGGGTGGACGCCCCGGCCATGAACGAAAACCCTGCCCGACGCGGCATTAAAATTCTCATATTCCAGCTCTCCCAGGCGGCCTCCGTCCACCGTATAAGCCACATCCGCCCCAAAAAGTTCCACATCAAAACCGTCGGCTCCCCGCCCCACTTCCTCATCCGGAGTAAAACCGATACAGATTTTTCCATGCGGAATCTCCGGATGTGCCAGAAAATATTCTGCCATGGACATAATTTCCGCCACCCCAGCTTTGTCATCTGCTCCCAGCAGGGTAGTTCCGTCCGTCACAATTAAATCCTGCCCCACATAACGTGTTAAAGAAGGAAACTCTCCTGGTGACAAAAAAATCTGCCGCTGTTCATTCAAACAGATATCTCCCCCGTCATACCCGGTAATCATTCGGGCCTTCACATTCTCTCCGGAGGCATCCGGAGAGGTATCCATATGAGCGATAAATCCCAGGGCTAGAGTCGTTTTTTCTGTTGTAGCCGGAATCGTGGCACAGACGTAGGACTGACTGCTGACCGTCACATTTTCCGCACCCATCGTAAGCAGCTCCTTTGCCAGCATCCCGGCCAGCTGCTGTTGCTTTTTGGTACTGGGAATCTGCTCCTGTTCCGCTTCTGACTGGGTATCCATTGATACATAGCGCAAAAATTTCTCTGTCACCTTTGACATTTTTTCCTCCATTTCTATAAGCCGCTCACCGGTTGGCCAGCTCCTCGGTAATCTCCTCCCAGGTAATTCCTTTTACCGCCATGAGCACCATCATGTGATACAGGAAATCCGAGATCTCATACTTAATTTCTTCGGCATCCGGGTTCTTGGCGGCAATCACGATCTCCGTAGCTTCCTCCCCCAGCTTTTTAAGAATCTTATCGATCCCTTTGTCAAACAAATAGTTGGTATAAGAACCTTCCTTTGGATGTACCTTCCGATCCTGAATCACTGCATATACATCTTCAAATACTTTTAGCGGATTGGTTTCCTTATGCTCCTTCTCAGCCAGAGTCTTGAAAAAGCAGCTGATATTCCCCGTGTGGCATGCCGCGCCAATAGAGTGGACCCTGGCTAATATTGTATCATTATCGCAGTCCAAATAAAGAGATTTCACATACTGGAAATGCCCGGAAGTCTCTCCCTTCAGCCACTGGGATTTCCGGCTGCGGCTGTAATAATTCATCTTTCCGGTTCTCAAGGTATCCTGAAATGCCTGTTCATTCATGTATGCCAGCATCAGCACCTGTTCCGTTTTGTAATCCTGGACAACAACGGGGATCAATCCGTCCTCATTGGTCTTAAAGCTGCTCCATTCCATAGTGCTGTTAAAGGTAATTACATTCTGGCCCCGCTTTTTCAGTTCGCCTTTCAACTCCATATAGCTGCCTTCGTTTTCCTCCGGCACAGTCAATACCACACCGGCGCAATGGTCCGCCGCCATGCACACGGAAATCACCGGAAGCTCCCGCTCATTGCACAGAATAAGAAACGGGCCTTCCTGACTGGTGTAAAAACCAGACTCCAGAATTTCCACATTACCGCCCACATCCAACAAAATCATTGACGCTCCCAACTGCAGGAACTCCGAAACTCGTCCCAAAAGGCGGGGAGAAGGAAGATGGACATAAATCTTTTCGCCGCCAAACCGATCGGCTGCCTCTTTAATCAGATCTACATTATCCATATCAGAACCGTCCAAAAACACCGCCTTTGCTCCGGCATACAGGTATTTTTTCACATCCTCCAGCCGCCGCACCCGGCCACCGGTCAGAATCGGAATGTCAATAACGCGGGCCAGCTCCTTTATAATTCCAATCGTCCGCTCATGGTCTTCATCGCTTTCGGACAAATCCCACAGCAGCAGTTCGTCCGCCCCATTGTCATTATAATAATGTGCCAGAGCTTTTAACGAACGGCTGCTATTAACCTCTGCATGGCTTAAAAGTACGGCGTTTCCCTCCCGGCAACCGATTCCGGCCACCAGCTTTTTCACATCTGACATCGTCTCCCTCCTCCTTGTTTGCTGCTAAATCCTTTGTTTTCTGTAAATAACAACTATTTATTTATCATTTTTTATTCTCTCATATCGCGCAATTGCCTCTGGCAGATAAATCCGCTTCTCATATAATGCCTTCCCGATAATCACCCCCTGGATACCGTTTTCATAAAGGTTTTCCAAATCCTCCATCGAAGATACCCCACCGGACGCGATCACATCCAGGCCGGTTTCTTTGGCAAGCATTTTGGTATAAGGCACATTAGGGCCGGACAACATGCCATCGCGGGAAATATCTGTGTAAACAATATGCCGTACTCCGTATTCTTTCATCTTCAAACACAGCGCTATCGCCGTCATCTCACTGGTCCGCTCCCAACCGTCCACAGCCACCATACCGTCTTTCGCATCCACTCCGGCCACGATTTTTTCCGGTCCAAACTCCTCTACCAGCTCTCTGATAAACTCCGGCCGCTCTGCCGCCTTGGTCCCGATAATACAGCGGCTTACTCCCAAATCCAGCATATGCCGGACTGCCGCTGCACTGCGGAGGCCGCCGCCCAGCTCCACGGGTATATTTACCTGCTCCACAATGGCCCGAATCGCGCTCTCATTTACCGACCGGCCGGCCAAAGCCCCGTCCAAATCCACCAGATGAAGGAATGATGCCCCCTGTCCGGCCCATAGTCCTGCCATGTCTGCCGGATTGTCCCCATACACCTTTACATTATCAAAAGCTCCCTGTGTCAGACGGACGCATTTGCCGTTTTTCATGTCAATTGCCGGATATAGCTGCATAATATGTGCTCCTTCTCTGCCTCGTTTTTTTGTTCTTTTATAGTTTTCTACAGGCTGCCTTTTGTCGACAACACTCCGCTGATTCGCTCATCCTGCCGGACAGCCTCGTCCAACGCCTTGGCAAATGCTTTAAAGGCCCCTTCAATAATATGGTGGTTATTTCTCCCGGCCAGCTGTTTGATATGCAGGTTCATCGTTGCCCCGTAAGAAACTGCATAGAAAAACTCCCGTATCATCTCTGTCTCCAAATCCCCTACCTTTTCCCGGTCCAAGGTCAAATCGTAGACCAGATAAGGCCGGCCGCACAAGTCCAAAGCACAGAGTATCAGCGCCTCATCCATCGGAAGGATCCGGGAACCATAGCGTACAATCCCCGCCTTGTCCCCCACTGCCTGACGGATGGCATTTCCCAGCACAATCCCCGTATCCTCAATGGTATGATGCGTATCCACCTCCAGATCCCCTTTCACCTTCACGGTCAGATCGAACAGGCCATGACGGGCAAATCCATGAAGCATATGATCAAAAAAGCCGATTCCGGTATCAATCTGCGCCCGTCCGCTCCCATCCAGATTCAGAGTCAGGGAAATGTCCGTCTCCCTGGTTGTTCTGGTGATCGCAGCAATTCTTCCTTCTTTCCATCCTTTTTCCATAAAAATCCCTCCCGGCTTTTTTATCTGTCCGTCGTCTCTGTTCTTTTAACTGCCTACTCCTCAAACCGCACCCGGATGGAATTGGCGTGGGCCGTCAACCCCTCCGCCCGGGCAAATGTCTCAATATCCTTGTGAACCGGCTTAAGAGCCTCCCTGGAATAGTAAATAACGCTGGATTTCTTTACATAATCATCCACTCCCAGCGGTGAGAAAAACTTTGCCGTCCCGTTGGTGGGAAGCACATGGTTAGGGCCTGCAAAATAATCGCCCAAGGGCTCCGAGCTGTATTCACCCAGAAAAATCGCCCCGGCATTCCGAATCTTCGTCATCACCTCAAAAGGATTGCGGGTCACAATCTCCAAATGCTCCGAGGCAATCTGATTGGCCGTTTCAATGGCATCCGCCATAGAATCCGCCACCAGGATATAGCCATAATTCTCTAAGGACTTCTTAAGAATCTCCTGCCGGGAAAGCTGCTCCAAAAATCTTTCCACCTCTGTTGAAACCTTCTTTGCCAGCTCCATGCTGGTAGTAACCAGGATTGCACTGGCCAGTTCATCATGCTCTGCCTGAGACAGCAGATCTGCCGCCACATACCGAGGATTCGCGCTGTCATCAGCAAGCACCAGAATCTCGCTCGGCCCGGCAATGCTGTCAATACTCACATGTCCGTAAACTGCCTTTTTCGCCAAAGCTACAAAAATATTGCCCGGCCCGGCAATTTTGTCCACCCGCGGAATCGATTCTGTTCCAAAAGCCAGGGCCGCAATCGCCTGGGCCCCGCCTGCCTTATAGCTTTCCGTCGCTCCAGCCAGATGCGCCGCCGCCAATGTCACCGGATTCACTTTGCCGTCTTTTCCCGGCGGCGTCACCATCACAATCCGCTCCACTCCCGCCACCTTGGCCGGAATGATATTCATAAGTACTGAGGATGGATAAGCCGCCTTCCCTCCAGGCACATACACCCCCACACTGGCCAGGGGCGTCACCTTCTGCCCCAGTATTACGCCATCCGGCCGGCTGTCAAACCAACTGTACTGCTTTTGCTTCTCATGATATTCCCGGATATTCTTCATGGATTTTTTCATCACGGAAAGTAAAGACGGCTCCACCAGCGAAAGCGCCTCTGAAATCTCCTCCTCCGTTACCCGAATCTTATCCGCCGTCAACTCCACACCGTCAAATTTCTCCGTATACTCAAAAAGCGCCTCGTCCCGGCGGTTCTTCACATTCTCCACGATCTCCCGCACCCGGTCCTCATAGCCACTGTAATTGTTAGGATCCCGCTTCAATAAGCTGGCAAGGATATCCTGCCTGCTTTGCTCATTCAGTTTGACAATTCTCATTTTCTCCTCCGTTCTCTGTCTGACACGCCCGCCAACGCTTTGTCTGAACCCCTGTCATTCACTGCTTTCCTGTACCAGCCTTTTCATATCTCGTATCATCTCGGTAATCCGCTCGTTTTCCCGCTTCATGCTCACCTGATTCACTACCATCCGGGCAGACAACGGACAAACTTCCTCCAACACCGCCAAGCCATTCTCCCGCAATGTAGACCCCGTCTCCACAATATCCACAATAACCTCTGCCAGCCCCACAATCGGCGCCAGCTCGATAGAGCCGTTCAGCTTGATAATTTCCACTGTCTGATGCTTTTTATTATAAAAATAATCCTTGGCGATAGACGGATATTTGGTTGCCACCCGAATCAGCTCATGATGTTTCAGATATTCGCTTGCCGGTTCTGGCCCACACACACACATCCGGCAGCGTCCAATTCCCAGATCCAATACCTCATATAGCTTCCGCCCCTCTTCCAAGATCGTATCCTTGCCCACAATTCCGATATCGGCGGCACCATATTCTACATAGGTCGGCACATCATTCGCTTTAGCCAGAAAAAACCGCATTTTCAGCTCCTCATTGGTGAAAATCAGCTTTCTGGAATTTTTATCCTTCATTTCCTCGCAGGTAATGCCGATTTTTTCAAACATCTCCAAAGATTTGTTTGCCAGTCTGCCCTTGGCAAGGGCAAAGGTCAGATATCTCATTCCATTCCTCCCTTTTTCCCATACTCTTCCCAATTTTTCGTCTCCATCTGTCCGCTCTCCACCTGGTATTCTGTCACCTGGCCTTTTGTCAAATATAAAAGCGTCCTCATCCGGTGCTGCCTGGCATAAGACACATAATCGGTCACCGACCGTTCTGATGGCCTGCGAATCAATTGCACGGCCTGGCCTTGTGCCCGAAAATGCTTCGCCAGTCCCACTGCCCTTGTCCGGGCTCCCGGCTCATACAGCACGATCTGTTCCACCCGCTCTACCTTTGTCACGATCCTCTGGCGGGAAAGAGCCTGCATCAGCCGGTCTACCACAATGGCAAAGCCTACTGCCGGAGTATCCTTCCCAAACTGCACCAGAAGCTTGTCATACCGTCCGCCGGTCACCAGATATTCGCCGGTGCCGTAGGTATATGCCTTAAAAATAATCCCGGTATAATAAGAATACTTACTCAGCATCCCCAGATCATAAGATACATAATCCCCCAATCCATAGCTGTCAAGAATCTCCTGCACCCGTTCCAGCCGATCGATGGCCCGGAGAGAACGTTTGTTGGTAGTCATGCTTCTGGCCAGGCGAATCTTCTCTATATCTCCAAACAATTCCGGCAGCTTTAAAAACACCTGCTTTTGATTCTCGGACATGGTCTGTTCCGTCAAAAGTTCTTCAACGCCAAAATAATTCTTATTTTCAATCAGTTCCTGGAGCTGGCTGCAGGTCTCTTCATCCATACCCGCTTCTTCCACCAGCCCCCGGTAAAATTCCACTTGTCCCAGCTCTACCTGGAATTCCTGCAAACCCGTGGATCTCAAAGCATCGATCACCATGGCAATCATTTCGGCATCTCCATCGCTGGAATCATCTCCAATAAGCTCAGCGCCGGTCTGGGTTGTCTCATTGAGCCTTCCCTGGTAACTGGCTCCGTTCAGATAAGTCTGTCCCAGATAGCACAACCGCAGAGGCCCTGTCTCATCCATAAAATATTTTGCCACGCAGCGGGCAATCGGCGGTGTCATGTCCGGACGCAGTACCAAAGTGTTATTCTCCCGGTCAAAAAACTTATACATTTCCCTGGTGCCAGCGCTTCCCCGCTCCTTCTTAAAGATATCAAAAAATTCATAGGTAGGAGTTTCTATATTCTGATAACCATACAAATAAAATATTTTTTGAATCTTATCCTGAACAGCCATTTTTCTGGCGCATTCTTCAGCGTAAATATCCCGGACTCCTTCTGGGGTGTGTAATAACTGCCTGCTCATTCTCTTCCCAACTTTCTCTAAAGTTTTATTGTCACTTTTGCATGGTAAAGTGATAATTTGACAACGCATCCTCCGATTATAGAATAATATGCTCTCCTTGTCAATCTCTGGTTCCTGATTCATTTAACAAAATAATACTGCTATACCTCCCCTGTCTTCTCTTTCACCCGCTCCATCCGTTCACTGTCCATGCCAAGCGGAAGCATCCAGGGTAGACGATAAGGACTGTCCTTGCGGCTGTAGAGGTTCTGCTGAATCCGCCGGCGCATCTCTACCGCTGCCTCTGCCTGCTGGCCAAACTGCCCTACACGCCATCTTGTATATGCCTCCAGATAACTCTCCGCCAGTTCTTCCCAGTCCTGAAATACCCTTTGTATAATATTTCCCACAACACAAGATCGTTCGATCATTTCCTTCTTTGTCAGCCAACCGGCGATATAGCCCATACCCAGCAATTGATTCGAGCGGCAAAGCTCCCATGCCCGGTCATACTGGGTGTTACAGTCCCAGAATCCCGTTCCCCTGCTCATATACTCTACCGTATCCAACAAATCCTCACGGTTATTGATATCCCAATCTTCTTTGAGCACCTGGATCGTCAGCTTTCTGCTGTCCTCATCCTTGGGACGTCCTCCCAAATAGAGAGGGCTGGCGGCTGTGTTGGGTACCGCCAGCCTTCCCTTATGATTCAACTGTCCGAAATGCTGTGCCCAGTTCGCATAGGTCCCCAATATCCATCGTTCCTGCTCCGTCTGGGGTATGGAAGCCTGTTCCTCTCTCCGCTTCAGACACCAATCAGTCAATACACTAAAAGTAAGGCCCGCCACCAGCCCGATTGCCATCATTTTCAGCATCCATTCTTGTTTCAGCTTTCTGGAATCCGGCAATTCCACACCGAAATCCCCTTCCATATCCAGATATCCGTCCTTATAAGTAATCCAATCGGCTGTCTCTGCCATATCCCGGGCTTCCTCCGGCCATGGCCTCAATATACCGACAGGATAAGTAACAATGGCATGATCAAAGTTCCTGGTGATAGCTCCTTCTTCCAGGACAAATTCCTCTGTCTGCGCCTCAAAATGAATCCTGGCGGCAACCACCGTCCCATCCTCCAGGGTAATCTTGTTGTAATAAGTGTCACCTATCATTTGTCCGGCAGTTCTTCTCCAGTCACCAAATTCCTCATTCTTCAGCACAAACGCATCTCCGCTCTCTATTTCCTGCAATGTAGTTACTACCGGAACGCTCCCATCTGCTACACTGCCAATACTGCCGGGAGACACATCAATCCTGGCCGCCTCCATACGGTAAACTGCAGGCCCGATGACTGCAAAACCCAGAACTCCCAACAGACCAATAACTGCCAGCAGCCCGATTGCCAAAACCTTCTCCCTGGTAGTACTATGCCTGATATAGACTCTTGTAACTGCCATTTTACTGCTTCTCCTTTTTATAAGAATTTTTAATAAATCTAACGATTGTCTTACCCATATCTTATATGTTACACTTTTATATAAATACCATCACTGGGAGGACTCACAAAATGGGTGGATTTTTTGGCGTTACATCAAAACAAGACTGCGTCATGGATCTCTTTTTCGGAACCGATTATCATTCCCACTTAGGAACCCGCCGGGGCGGCATGGCTGTCTACGGCGCCAATGGCTTTCAACGAAGCATTCACAATATAGAAAATTCTCCATTCCGTACGAAATTTGAGCGCGATGTGGAAGAGCTCACCGGCAACTCCGGCATCGGCTCCATCTCAGACAATGAACCGCAGCCGTTATTGATTCAGTCTCATCTCGGCAGCTACGCCATCGTCACTGTCGGCAAGATCAATAACGAAGAAGAACTGATTCACCAGGCATTTGAGAACGGCCACATTCATTTCATGGAAATGTCCGGCGGACGGATCAACGCCACCGAACTGACTGCCTCCATCATCAACCAGAAGCAAAGCCTGGTAGAAGGGCTTCTCTATGCACAGGAAAAGATCGAGGGTTCCATGACCATTCTGCTTCTTACTCCTGAAGGGATCTACGCCTCCCGTGACCGCTATGGGCGCACTCCGGTAGTGATCGGCAGGAAGGACGACGCCTATTGCGTTTCCTTTGAGAGCTTTGCCTACATCAATCTGGGATATCATGACTGTACAGAGTTAGGCCCCGGCGAGATCGCCCTCATAAACGCCTCCGGCATTCAATCCTTAAGCCAGCCCCGGAAGGAAATGAAAATCTGCTCCTTCCTCTGGGTTTACTACGGTTATCCCACCTCCAGCTACGAAGGCGTCAACGTGGAAGAGATGCGCTATCGCTGCGGTGAGATCCTGGCCCGGCGTGATTTTGGCTGCGAGGGTAAACATTGTTTGGGCTGCCCTGCCAGCACCGGCGATTCCATCCGTCCGGATATCGTTGCCGGCGTTCCGGATTCCGGAATTGCTCACGCCATCGGCTATGCCAATGAATCCGGCATTCCCTTTGCCCGTCCTTTCATCAAATATACACCCACCTGGCCCCGCTCCTTTATGCCGCAGAACCAAAGCCAGCGAAATCTGATCGCCAAAATGAAACTAATCCCGGTGGACGCCCTGATTCACGGCAAAAGCCTGCTGCTGATCGACGATTCTATCGTCCGCGGCACTCAACTCGGTGAAACTACGGAATTTTTGTATCAAAGCGGCGCTAAGGAGGTTCATATCCGTCCGGCTTGCCCGCCGTTGCTTTTTGGCTGCAAATATTTAAACTTCTCCCGCTCCAATTCCGATCTGGATCTGATCACCCGCCGGATTATCCGGGAACGAGAAGGCGATGCAGTCACTCCTGAGCTTTTGGCCGACTACGCTGATCCGGACAGCCGGAATTATCAGGAGATGGTAGAAGAAATCCGCAAACGCTTAAACTTTACCTCCCTCAAATTCCATCGCTTAGACGATCTGATCGAATCGATCGGCCTTCCGGCAAGTTCGCTCTGCACCTACTGCTGGAGCGGCAGGGAATAGCGTTATTTTACCAGGACCGTCGTATAATAGCTGGCCTTTTCCGGCATCGAGGATATGACATCATATATATGTTCATCGGAAAACCCGCAGTTCTCTACCATCACTGCTGTCATATCCTTTTCCTGCAAGGTCTGTTTTACCCGGGAAAGCTTTGAACCCGCTTTCATAAAGACCTTGCTCCCCGGATAATCCAGCGCTTCTTCGATATCATAGCTGGACGGAATAATATGCAGCTGCTCCGAACGATCTGCCAGGCTCTCCCCCATCCTGGCCGCCACAGCACAAAAAGAAGGGATACCGTTGATAATCTCCGCAGAGTAACCTTGCGCTTTTACTAACCGGTGAATATAAATATAAGTAGAATAAATGGTCGGATCCCCCAAAGTCAGATAAGCCACATCCCGATTTTGCTTCAGCTCTTCTATAATCCGGCCCGCTGCCAGCTCATAGCTTTTTGCCAGTATTCCCGGATCCTTGGTCATCGGCGTTGACAAATTCAGACATATCTTTTTCTCCAGGCCGGCTACCGCGCCCCTGGCAATCCGGTAGCTTACGGCATGCTCTCTGTTTTCTCCGGGTACTGCTATCACCGGGCAGCTTTCAATCGTCTCGATTGCCAGAAGCGTCATAAGCCGGGGATCTCCCGGGCCAACTCCCACTCCATATAATGTTCCGCTCATGTTGTCATCTCCGCTTTTTTCTTAATTTTTAGAAAATGCACTCCCGCCGCCCCGATCCAGGCTCCCAGGGTATTTAACACCAAATCATCCAACTCCGAAACTCCGGTTCCCCACAAAAACTGCATACTCTCAATTCCAAGAGAAAATAAAAATCCCCAGATCAAAGTTTTCCCAATCCTCTGCCTTTTTTCCACCCCATAACAAAAAACACCAAAGGGTACGAACCAGATCACATTTCCCACGAAGAGATAAAAAAAGATAAACCATCTGCCCTGCTGCAAAAGGAGAATATAGCTCTCAAATAAAGTAAAATTTATTTTTCCATTCTGAAATATTTGACCCAGGCGAAAACTGCTCCGGAACACAGTGATTCGCAGCAGTATCGCCAGATACATAAGAAAAATAATCATCAAAAGCTTTCTTTTCTGATTTTCTGACATTATTTCTTTATCTCCGCTCTCATAGTGCTTTATCCTTCCTCCCGATCGTTTGTCAGTCCGGCCTTGTCCAGCAGATAAAACGCCAGGCTCAGCGCCATCCCCACCACACAAGCCAGCACCATACCGGTAAGCTGGATATTTCCAATCCTGATGGCAATTCCGGAAAGGCCGGCGACAAATATCACGGAGGTCAGGGCCTGATTGCGGGATTTTCCAAAATCCACCTTGGAATCCACCAGAATCCGTAATCCGGAAGTACCGATCATTCCATACAGCAAAAACGATATTCCGCCGATCACCGGTCCCGGGATCGTGCTGATCAGCATAGACAATTTACCCACAAAAGAACAGACAATCGACAACACGGCAGCCCCGGCAATCACATGGACGCTGTACACGCCGGTCATCGCCATCACCCCGATATTTTCCCCGTAAGTGGTGGTAGGCACAGAACCGATCAGCCCGGAAATCATAGTGGAAAAATTATCTCCGAACAAACTTCTGTGAAGTCCTGGATCCTTCAGCAGATCGCGTCCCACAATCTTGCTGGTCACCACCTGATGGCCGATATGCTCCGACGCAATCACCAGAATCACCGGCAGAATAATCAAAATCGCCTCCGGATCAAACTTGGGAGCCGTAAAATCCGGCAAGGCAAACCAGGGCGCAGCCGAAACTGCCTCAAAGCTGACGATCCCGCAACAGACAGCCGCCACATATCCCGCTATCACTGCAATCAGGATGGGAATCACGGACAAAAAGCCTTTGAACAAAATCGAGCCGAACACGGCAAATCCCAGAGTTACCAGAAATACAATCACATTCTCCGGCCGGATTGCCTCATCGAGCAATCCGGCATTGCTGGCCGCCGAGGAGGACAGCTCCAGGCCAATTAGCGCCACTACCGGTCCCATTGCCGCCGGCGGCAGTACTACATCAATCCAGTCTGTACCGAACTTGTACACAATCAATGCCAGAATACAGCCGCAAAAACCCACGGCAACAAAACCGCCCAAGGCATATTCATACCCCCAGTTTTGAATAACAATCCCTGCCGGCGCCAGAAAAGCAAAGCTCGAACCCAGATACGCCGGCGCCTTTCCTTTCGTCACCGCGATAAAAAGCAAAGTGCCGACGCCATTCATAAACAGTACAATAGCCGGACTGATTCCGAAAATAAACGGAACCAGCACCGATGCGCCAAACATGGCAAACATGTGCTGGATGCTTAACGGCGCCAACAGCTGAAACGGCACTTTTTCTTCCACCTGAATGATACGTTTTGTTCCCATAATCCTGCCTCCTGTCTTCCCAAATGTAATATAGCTCCTATTATTCCATAAGTTCTTGCTGCTGTCCAGCAGAAAGGAATCTAAAAGCTTCTTCTTTCCAAATCCTGTTGCAAAGCCTCCAGATAATGTACCAGAATATCCCGATGGGGATGAACGCGAAAGCTTTTGTCCACCTCTTCATATGTGAAGCTTTTTCTGCCGCCATCCTTCATCCGTTTCCAAAAATGACGGATGTCCGCAAAAGGGATATAGTAAATTTCGTCCCTGACAGTAAAATGCAGAAGAATGAAAGCGATCCCTCCTTGAGATTCAAACTCCTCCATAAAACAGATCTGGTGCTCATGGATATTTTGCAGGGGGAACGTCTCCGCTGCACACTCTTTGGCGTCAAAGCAAACCGGAATCCCCTGTACTGCACCAATATAATCCACGGTGCTCTTCTGATCAAAATAGGCCAGCGTGATATGCCGGGTTTCTTTATCAATCGTAATCGGGGTGATTGGCGTGGGAATTTTCTGAATCAGCGCTAATTTTTTTTCCCGGTAAAGCTGGTTCCCATGATTGATCATATCCTCCAACGTAGATCCGCGCAGGCCCCTGCTCTTCCATGTACCCATATATCACCTCACAGTCAGCTTTTCATCTCTCACATCCAAAATGCAGTCCCCGCCCCGTTTCAGTCTGCCAAACAGCAAAAGCTCCGCCAGCAATGGCTTTACTTCTCCGGAAATAACCCGGTCAATCTCCCTTGCGCCATATTCTCTGGTGATTCCGGTTCTTTTTACATGCTCGATGGCAGCCTGTGTCACCGTCAAATTCACCTTCCTGGCCTTTAACAGCTGAGTCAGCTCTCCTAACTTCTTCGCCGCAATATTGCCGGCCATTTTCTCATCCATTCCATGAAAAAGGACAATCCGGCTTAAGCGGTTGCGGAATTCGGGCGGAAAAGTCCGCTTTACTGCTTCCATAAGGGCATCCAAATTCATGGCCCTGCTGCCAAAGCCGATTTGTCCTTTGCCGATCTCTCCGGCTCCGGCATTGGATGTCAGGATCAATATAATATTGCGGAAATCCGCTTTTCTTCCCTGGTTGTCTGTCAGAGTGGCATAATCCATCACCTGCAGCAGTACATTAAAAATATCCGGATGAGCCTTCTCAATCTCATCCAACAGTAACACTCCATGGGGATGCCGGCGGATCTCCTCGGTCAAAATTCCTCCCTCTTCGTAGCCCACATAGCCGGCCGGAGCTCCTATCAGCTTTGCCACTGCATGCTTTTCCGCATATTCACTCATATCAAAACGCAAAAAGGAAATCCCCAGCTCCTCCGCCAGCACCCTGGAAAGCTCCGTTTTCCCCACACCGGTGGGACCAACAAACAAAAAGGAGGCAACCGGCTTATTCCCCTCATTCAAGCCGGCCCTGGAAAATTTCACGGCGTTGCACACCTGCTCCACAGCCAAATCCTGCCCGAAAATCTTCTGCTTTAAATGCACATCCAGCAAAGCCAGCTTCTTTGTCTCTGTTTTTTCCACTGTCTGCACCGGAATGCGGCAGGTTCTGGCCAAAACCTCATCAATCAAAGCCTTATTTACCGTCTGCCGCTTCTGATCTAAAGGATGGAGGCGGCGATAGGCTCCGGCCTCATCGATCAGATCGATGGCCTTATCCGGAAGAAAACGCTCATTGATAAAACGGCTGCTGACCTCCACGGCATGCTCCAATACCCCGGCGCTGTACTTTACTCCGTGATATTTTTCGTATCCCGGCTTCAGGCCCTTCAAAATCTCAACCGCCTCTTCCCTGCCCGGCTCCCGGATATCTACATTTTGGAAGCGCCGCACCAGGCTTTTGCTGCCGGAAAAATGTTTTTTATACTCCTCATAAGTGGTAGCTCCGATAAAGCGAATGGAGCCTGCCGCCAGATAAGGCTTCAAAAGATTCGCCGCGTCCAGGCTGCCTCCATTGACCGCCCCGGCGCCTACAATATTGTGGATCTCATCGAGGTAGAGAATCGGCTTCGCCTCTTTAGAAAGCCCATCCATAATCTCCTTAAAACGTTTTTCAAAATCTCCCCGGTACTGGGTCCCCGCCAGAAGCCCGCCTAAATCCAAGGCGTACAGATGTGCCCCCAGAAGCGGTTTTGGCACCTGCCCTTTTACCAGGCGCTGGGCCAGGCCATATGCCAAAGCCGTTTTCCCTACTCCCGGCTCTCCAATATGCAATACATTGTTTTTGTCCTTCCGGCAGAGAATCTGTATCGTCCTTTCCAGCTCCTCTGCCCTGCCAATCAATTCATTCTGTCTTAAACATGTCTGATTCATGTCTTCTACAAACCCGCGCCAGCGATGGCCGCTGGTTTCTTCTCCGGCAAATGGCTCCTCTTCCTCTCCGGCAAAATCTCCGCCACCAAACGAACCCTCTTCCCTGCCTTTTGCACCGATGTCTTTCGCCGTAGCGTGACGGTACAGGGTCCCGCGCTCGGCAGCCAGGCTTTCCCGTGAAAGCTCTCCCACCAAGTCTACCAGATCCACATTTTCCCTGGCAAGATAATAGATTCCGTAATTATCCTCCAGCTGTATCATAGCGGCAAGCACATGGCTGATATCCACGGATTTGCGGCTGCTGGATACTGCCTGCCCCTCTGCCAGATAAAGCGTCTTTTCCGTATCTGCCGTCAGCCGGACCTCTTCTGCCTGTGCGTTCCCGGCATGCTCCTTAAGAAAGGCCAGCAGATCCTGACGCAGCCGGGAGAGATTCCCTCCCCCGGCCTCATATTCCCTGCCAAAATTTTCATCAAAGGTCATACCATAAAGAAGATGCTCCGGCATGAAATAACGATGGCGCCCTTCCCGGGCCAGATTCACCGCATTTTCCATTACCCTCTGCATATTTTTGGTAAATTCCATTCCCTCATCCTGTCCTTTTCCGTCTTCATTTCTGATAATCGCTCTTCATCTTTACATAACCAAAACGACTATTCCGGATCCTTCCGGCCCGATATTGATTCACGGCTCACATACCGCCTCCACTTTCAGAGGATACTTCTCCTCCCTGGCCCACTGCACAGCTTCTGCCGCCTTTGTCTGCGCAATATCCCGGGGATACACTCCCGCCACTGCACAGCTCCCCGTATGGACACTCATCATCAGGGCAATGGCCGCCTGCTCTTCCTTATCAAAAATCCGCATCAAAATCTCTACCACAAAATCCATCGGGGTAAAATCGTCATTATAAATCAAAACCTGATATTGCCGGGGCTGCTTCACCTGGTTTTTGGTCCGGGTCTTAATACTCTCCTTTACTGCCATTTAATCCTCAATCTCCCTGTCGCCATAATCCTTATCACACGATATCTATTATATACGCAATCCTTATTTTTGTCATTCCTTTTTTCTCATTTCCAGGCAAAGAGGACCCGGGGAAAACGGGTATTACAAAAACAGTCGTCCGTCTGTTCACGTATACATAGAGAATGTCGCAAAATAAGCCGCCCGTCATTTCTCTTATCTGGTGTCCGGCTGTTCACGTACATACTGTCTGATATTAGCGGACTTTATCCGTTAAGAGCAGACTATGCGTATGTGAACCATCCAAACACAGGATAGAGAAATGACGGGCGGCTTATTTTGCAACACCTGTTTTTCTAAGTGCTATCCATTAATAGGTATAGCTCCCCATCTTTTTGTGGAACTCCGGATCACTGGGAATATTGCAATCAATCCCCAGATCCAGCGACAATTTTCTCGCTAACACCTGCATCGGAACCACATATTCCATAGAAGCAAAATACTCATCATTACAGAAGGGATAAACAAAACTTCTTTCCTCTTCTGCAGAACGGTCAGAGGTAATCATATAATTATGTGCTCCCCGCTCTTTTTCAAAATATTTCATCATCCGGTTCATCCGTTCCCAGTGCTTTCCAGGACATCCCAGATAGATCAGATACGTGTCCGAATCAATGGCATGATAGATTCCATGCATGAACTCTTCCAGCTCGTATCCGGTCACTCCATAGCGTACTGCCTCCAAAACCTTTAAGGTGCCCTCCAGCATAGCCCCCATGCACGCCTCATATCCTAACACAATGATGCGGCGGCACTTTTTCAGATCCTCCTGATTGCGTTTATACCACTCCCAGGCTTTCTCTGCAATGTCCGGAATCTGATCTGCCGTTTTGACCATCCGATTGGTAATCTCATCCTTCTTGTCCTCTGACAATCTGCCCTGCTGCACAGCTAATTTAAGCCCTAACAGCACAATTGTGGCAATGGATCCCTGATAGCCTTTCGTTTTTGGCCCGGCAAACTCATCGCCAATTGCCAAAAGGATCGTGCAGTCTGCCACCTCAGAAACCGGCCTGTTCTCCGACGCCGTAACTGCAATGGTGGCAAACCCCTGCTCCCTGGCCTTCTTAAGCGCCTCTACCGTACTGGTGCTTCTGCCAGCCTGAGAAATTCCCACTACCAGCGTATGAGGATTGAACACTTTTTCATTATCCACAAATTCCATAGGATACATGGTAAATACCTTTACTCCCAGCCCGGCTTCCACTGCTCTTTTGGAAGCAACCGCCGCATGATAGCTGGTGCCGGATCCCAACAGGTAAATCTGCTCAATCTTTTTATCCTTCAGATATTCCAGTGCGCCCTGAAAAACTTCTTCCTGCTTTGCCACAATATTCCGGACCGCATCCTTCGATTCCAAAATATAATCATACATATCCCAATTTTTGCCGGACATTTCGAACCTCCTATGTGTGCTATTCCTCACTATCCGTTCAGGTTCTCTGAACTGTTACATTCTTTATGTTCTTTAAACCAGCTACTCAGCTTTGCCAAATCCGTTCTGCCTCCTCAGCCGTCGGATAACTGCTGATGGTCCCATCGCGCTGGACAGAAATGGAACAGTAACGGTTGGCATAAAGACATGCCTCCGCCAGGCTGTCTCCCATCGCCAGTCTAGCCGTCATGGAACCCATATACCCATCCCCTGCCCCAGTAGTGTCTTTGCTCGTAACTTCAATACCGGCAGCCTGATAAATCTTTTCTCCTTCTATGCAGAAAAAGCCATTCTTACCCAGAGTCACCACAATATCGCCTACTCCATAGGCCTCTTTTAATTTTCTGGCACAATCCTCCCAGTTTCCTTCCTCATAAGACACTCCAGCCAAATCCAACATCCGGACGATCTCCACTTCATTTAAAATCAGGATGCTGATATTATTCCAGTAATCCGGAACAAAATCAGGAATCGGAGAGGGATTTACCACTGTTTTCATTCCCAGCTCTCTGGCCTTTTTCAAAATATGCCGGACACTTTTTTCATTGATCTCGTAACCGGTAATGCAGTATGCTGCACCTCTCATGGCCTCCAGCGCAGTATCTATCTCCTGTTCTGGTATCTCCTGTTCATTGTGTGCCCCCAAGACAATCATATTGTTTCCTTCATCATCGATCAGGACCACCCCCGAGGAGTCTTTGATTCCCTCACCCAGGATCACATATGTGTCATCGATTGCATTTTCCTTCAATACCTGCTGAGCCTTATAGTACCAGTCCCCACCTTTTACATGAGCCACCATAGCAACGCTGGCTCCTGTCCTGGCACAGGCCACTGCAGTGTTAGTCCCCTTTGCGCCATCCATACCAGCGCTGGCTTTTAGCGCCCGGACTGTCTCTCCCGGCCGCGGAAGCTTATGTACCCGTGTTGCCTGGGATACATTATGGGAATAGGCGACAATTACCTGTGGTGTCTTTTCCATAGCCTGTTTCTTTCCTTTCCTGTAGGGGACTTTGTCTGGTATCTGTACAGGCCCCCTGTTTTTCATTCTTTGCGTCATCGAAGTATCGGGGCATCCTGATATTTTCTGGATATCACATGATCCGCGGTCTTCGTGTCACAACACATAATGCATTGCGGCACTGATGCCGGAAACAGAGTAATCGGATATTCTGTAGTCGGCTCGCTAAACAGCGCCACCCGCACTACCGTCTCTTTCCAGGAGCCGGTCATTACAATAAAGATCGCCCGCTTTGCTGTCAGCATGGATTTCATGCCAATAGTAATTCCGTTTTGAGGAAGCGCCTCATAGCAGCCGCCAAATTCCCTCTCCGCATAGGCGATGATCGTCTCATCGTTCATATGCACCACTCTGGTCTTGGAATTTCTATACTGCTCCAGGGTAATATGGTGTACATTGGAAACCGGTCTTTCATTCCAGCCTACCAGTCCCTTGCAGCCTACGCCCCCCAGAATCGTGTCCACGCCTCCCAGCTCTTCAATTTTCTGATCAATCAAATCCGGATCTGCCGGATCAGGAAAGAAGCGCTGGCTTTCCGGTACATTCAGCTCTGGATCGATTTTAGCATAAAAGGTCTGAGTCATTTTTCCTCTCATGCTAAAACGTAAATTAGTCACCGGAAACAGGCGGTATTCCCAATCCAGCCATTGATCTACATGGAAAACATAAAGGTTTTTCAGGCTGATTCGTTCTTCATTTACCCGGCGGATAAATACATCGTAAACACTGCCGATCCCTCCCGGAAGGATCCAGACCGTATTCTTTCCCTTTTCATTATTGGCAATCACCTCATCGGTAATCATATTCCCGATTTGCTCTAAGAGTGCTTTCTTGTCATCTCCCATCATCAGATCCATCTTGCGATCCGGATGATTGGCCAGTTCCTCCACCGGAACCGAACACCATTTACGCAGTTCTTCTCTGGAAATCACATATTCATTCATTTTTACCTGTCCTCCTTAACCCTTTACGCCTGACATGGTAATTCCTTCAATTACGTATCTCTGGAATACCAGATAAATTGTCATCGGCGGAATCATAGCAATCAGCATGGCGGCAATCTTCGTCCTGGGATCCACCCAGAAATTCGGATTCAACATGTTGGAAATCGTCACGCTGATCGGCTTGATTTTCTGTCCGGTAACCAAAGCCGGCCACAAATATTGGCCCCATATCTTCATAAACATCAAAACTACCGTTGTCAAAATCCCATTCCGCATCAGCGGCAACACAATCCTTCTATAGATCTGAAAATGTCCGGCCCCGTCAATTCTGGCCGATTCGATAAAGGACAACGGCAAATCCTCCAAAAACTGCATCATAATAAATACAGACAGGGCGGATACCATCATCGGAAATGAAATTCCGGCAAAGCTGTCCGCCAGATTCATGCTGAATACCAGACGATATAAGGGAATAATATACAACACTTGTGGGAGCATCATACTGGCCATTAAAAGCCCGAATAAAACCTTTTTCAGAGGAAAATTATAAAAGGTAAACTCATAGGCTGCCAGGGAACTGATCACCAGAATCCCGATTACCGTGATACTGGTATAAATCAGAGTATGGACTGTAGACGCCGCTATCTCTACCGTCAGCAACGCTTCCTTACATTTTGAAATTCCGTTTGCTAGGGAATTGGGGAAAAATGTCCGGGTCAGATTGTTGGTATCCAGAGAAAAGGTTCCACTGAACAAGACCCACAAAGGAAACAGGCATACCAATGCCCAGACCGATGCCAGCAGAATCAAAACACATTGTTCCCCTCTCTTTTTTGTCTTCAAGCGCTTCCCCTCCTTATACTTTCTTACGGCGGGCCTTAAACTGTACGACTGTCACCGCCAAAATCGCCATCATCAGGGTAACCCCTTCTGCACAGGCCCGTCCCAAGCCGGATTTCCCGCCCAGATAAATGTTTCGCACCATCTCCATCACCGGGAAGGACATCACCTGCCCCGGGCCGCCTACGCTGTTGATATCGCTTCCATTGGAAATGATCCACGGAATATCATACACCTGAAGAGCACTGATAAAGCCATATGTAACCACGAAAAACAAGATCGGCTCCAAAAGCGGAATGGTAATCTTTGTCATCTTCTGGAAAGTCGAGGCTCCGTCAATCTCTGCTGCTTCATAAAGATCCGGCGAAATATCCGCCATCCCTGCGCTGATAATTACAAAATTAAAACCGGCGGAATTCCAGATATCCACCATTAATACATAAATAATCGCATAGAATTCTGTACTGTCCCAGGTAATCCCGCGGCCAATCCCGATGTTGGCAAGAAAAGAAGCCACCAGGCCGGTTCCGGTGGTCATAAACCACTGCCAGATACCTGCACATAAAAACAACGGCAATACATAAGGCACAAAATAAACTCCCCGGAATACATTAAAAAGCTTTTGGGAAAGCTGGCGGGTGATCAGCGCCAGGACCAGGGACAGAGTAAGACCGATAGAAAGTGTCAGGGGAACATAAATCACCAGATTCTTAACCGACTTCAGGAAACGGACAGAAGTGGTTCCCTTGCCGGAAAGAACCAGAGTATAATTGTCAAGTCCCACAAAATTAACGCTTCCTCTGCTGGATACGGACCAATCGGTAAAGCTCATAAATACCCCTTGAAAGAAAGGATAAAGAATGAACACCGCGAACAGCAAAAAGAACGGCAGAAGTCCCAGATAGTTCAGTAAATATCTTCGTGCCCGGTACTTAAAAGTAGATTTCATCAATTATGCCCCTTTCAAGTCCGCCTGAGAACCGTCAAAGCCTGTCCGACTTCGACGGTTCTGTCTGCGGAAAAATTCCTTTATTCTTCTCCAGCCTCAGCATATAATCCATTGATGCCGTCGATAAGCTGCTGTGCTCCATCCTCCGGTGTTACCGAGCCGTTGGCAACTGCAGGCGCCACATCACCGATAGCACTGGTCCAGAACACGCTGCTGTGACCAAAATTCATCTGATTCATACCGCATTTCAAGCCAGTTGCCAGGATAGACAGCATTTCTGTCTGCTGAGTTTCCGGATCATCCATAGCATCCTCACGAAGTACAGAGCGGCCGATAACCTTAGCAAATTCCTGCTGTACCTCAAAAGATCCCATTTTCTTAAGCCAGCCGCGGATCGCCTCATTTCTTCCCTCATCCCCGGTGTTGACACCATACATGAAATCCCAGCCCTGAAGTCCTCCGGTCCAGCCATTTTCCTCATAAGGAGGAATCAGCTGCACATCATAATGCGTTCCTGCCTGAATGTAATCCGGCTCATTCCAAGGGCCAACAGCGATAAATGCCAATTCTCCGGCCTTAAATGCTTCGGATGCCGGTGCATCGCTATAGGACATTCCGTTAGAATAGCTCTCCAGCTTCTGCAAAGTTTCAAAGGTGCGGACCAGCTGATCCGGCTGCAGGGTCGTCTCGCCGTTTTCTACTCCTACCGTCAGATTCTGAGCATCACTTGCCAGCACTGCACCAGGACAATAATAACCGCCCTGAGACCAGGAATGGGTGGCATCAATCCCCGCTGCCTTTACCTTCTCACACTGCTCAAAAAACACATCCCAGGTTTTCAGCGGCTCATTCTTCCAGTCGATACCCGCCTTCTCCAGCACGTCCGTATTGCGGAAAATAATCGGAACATAACTCATAAAGGGAATCGCCCACATGCCTCCGTCCTGAGAAACCGCCGCAATGGCAGAATCATAAAATCCATCTTTATAGCCTTCTTCGGAATCATATACCGGAGTCAGATCCAACAGATCGATCGCTTCCTTATACTGACGCATATTACGGGCACTGGCAAAGAACATATCCGGAAGCCCGACACCAGCCATCAGACTCGTAAGCAGATCTGCATCATTCTTACCAATCAGTGTAATGGAATTTACATTGGGATTTTCCTCGCAATACTCCTCCACCCACCGGTTAAACAATTTTCCCTGGTCATTTAAAACTGCATCCGAATACACCCAGAATACCAGATCGTATTTTCCGTCTTCCGTAGTGTTGCCGGCTTCCGCCTGGGCACCGCCGCCGGATGAACCGCCAGAACTGGCACTCTCTCCCGCCGCCGGTGCATTGTTGTTGCCAGCAGAGGAATCATTCTTGGAACCACCACAGCCTGTCAGAGAACCAAGTACTAAAGCTGCAGTCAATAACAAACATAATCCTTTTTTCATAAACTTTCTTCTCCTTTAAATCTATTTTTCAAGAATGCAAACCCCGGCCGGCAGTTCGATTCTATGAAATCATGATCCAATGTGTCTTTTATATAACGCCACTCCGGCGGCTCCCAATATACCGATTTTCTCTACCCCGAGATTGGAAACCTGGAGCTGAAAACGCCAGCCCTCGCCCGTCATCGCCCGTACATTTCTCTGCAGCCGATCAAAAAACCAGGGATCCGAAACCACTCCTCCCACAAAGCTGAAAAGCTGAGGGTCCAGCAGATGTGCAATATTTACCACTGACGCCGACAATAAATACAAAACCCGATCCACGGCCTCCTCGGCACGCCTTCCGCCATTTTTCGCCTGATCAAAAACAACGGCAGCCGGCATTCCCGTTACCCGTTCAATCCCCCGGCCGGAAGCCTGGCTTTCCAAATCGCGGAAAGAACTGTCAGAAGCAGGGCCGGCGAGAAGATCATAGCCGATCTCACCGGCATTGTTCCCTTTACCCCTGACCAGCTTTCCATTCACCACCACAGCAGCGGCGATTCCCGTCCCCACATTGTAGCAGACAAAATCCTGGAACTGAATCCCGGCTCCAAAAAGCAATTCCCCGCAGGCCGCCGCTTTCACATCATTATCAATATAAACCGGCAAGCCAAACTGGTTTTTCAGTCTGCCACATAAATCAAAGCCTGGCGTCACCTTCATAATCGTTGTTGATAACAGCCGCTGATTCCGAAAGTCCACATGCCCCCGGGAACCCACCCCGATAGCAGTTACCTCCACTTCCATCTCATTCCGGTCTAAGAGCTCTTGAATTTTTTTCGATAATTCTTCCGTCCATTCTTCGATCTCACAATATCTTTGAGGATACCGGAGAGAATCCCATATTTTCCCTTTATTTGTCACCAGACCTACGCCGACTTTGGTTCCGCCAATATCAATCCCCAAAACCGTCTTTTGCTTCATGAAGTCACTCCTCTCAGCAATCCAACTCACATAGTGCAATGGCAGCCGCTCCTAACAAACCACTGTCATATCCCAAAGCCGTAACCTGTATCTTAGGAAAATATCCACGCAGGCTTTTGGCCTCGTTTTTCACTACCTCCATCAAAGATTCTTTAAATAGTTCAAAAGACATGGCCACTCCTCCTCCGATAATCACTCGTTCCGGATTCAGGAGCATAATACAGGTAGCAATCACCTGTCCCAAATATCTGCCTTCCATCTCGAAAGCCTTTTTAGCCGTCAAATCCCCTTCCTTAGCCAGCAGAGCGATTCCCACTCCGTCCGGCGTCTCCCCTTCAATCTTTTTATCACCGCCCAACTTCAGATAAGTCTGAACCAAACCGCGGCCGGAAGCCACATTCTCCAGCGCATTCCTTTTTCTCTTATCCTTGTTTCCTCTGCCTGGGGGAAGCTCTTCGTCTACCCAACAGTTACCAATCTCACCGGCAAAGCCCATTCCTCCCCGATATAGCCTGCCGTTTAAAAACAAAGCCCCGCCAATGCTATTGCTGACGGTAAGGTATACAAAATGATCGGTTTTTTTACACAATCCAAATTTCCGTTCTGCCACTGCACTGGCATTACAGTCATTTTCAATAAATACCGGACGGCCAAAGCGCTCCCGGATCATTCTTCCCACAGGAAGCTCATAAATATCCATAAAACAAGAAGAAATCCAGACGCCGGTCATCGGATCTGTCAGGCCGGTAATCGTAATCCCGATCGAATGGACAATTTCCCAGGGATTAGCCGCCATCATTTCCTGCATTGATTCACAAATCTCTTCAATCACGCTTTCTGCTGATATATGTTTCCAATCATATCGGCGTTTACAGATTATCGTCCCATTTTCCCGCACAAGCCCTACTGCATATTTCGATCCTCCGATATCAACTGCCATTACTACCTTTTTTTCCATAAATATTCTCCCAAAAGTATTACCCGCTTTATTAAATCATCGAAAAATCAACATTCCTTCTGATATCTCGAACAAAAACTATTCCGTTTTACCTTCTATATTCTGTCTAAATTGCTTATACATTTAAAACCTTATGATCTTCTCTTGTATTGTCTATTATATACATGTTTAAAATTGTTGTCTATTGCTATATTTAAACATAATTATTTTTATTTTTTATCTATATCAAATAAATTTATCTTCTTATTTTTCTCTATTTTTTATGCATTTTTATCATATTTTTTAAAAATCATCAAAATATTGCACAAAAATAGGTGTTATATTTCGTTACTCCTGCTATAATATATGTTTTCTCTTTGTTATTAAAAAAAGTGTAAAATCTTTTCCAAAATAGACAAAGATTTTACACTTAGATTGCTATTTTTCTGCAATTATGCTACCGCATTTCTTCTGTCCCTTTCACTGCCCAGCGATAACTCTCCATCGCTGCCGTCAAGTTCATTGACGCTTCGCCATAATCCGCCGCCTTCTGCAGATACTCCGCTTCCCCTTCCAGATATTCCGTCCGGCTCAGCATTCCTGCCCTCTGCTTCAGCTGCAAAGAATCATAGTCCATACAGGCACTGTCATAAGCATCCGCCGCCGCCAGATATTGCAATCTTGCCGCCTGCAGCTCCTGATAAATGGACAAAAATTCTGCCTCGGCATTGCCCACAGCCTCCATCTCCTCCGCCGCCTTTTGGCGAATCTCCGAGGTAGTGCCTGCCCGGGAATGACGGACATTCTGCACAGAGCTGTTATTATTAACTGCTCTCTGCTTATCCGCCTCATAATCCACTGCATCCACTGCCGTCAAATCCGGTTCGGGAAGCGCGCCGATAATAACCGTCCCGTCATCTGGCAGTCCCAACATCGACAAAAGCTGAAATCGCAACTGGCCTGCCTGCTGTTGATAAGCCGCCAGAAGATTGCGCTGGCTGTCCAAACGGTCCGCCGCCTCTGATACCTGTATCGCAGTCGCCGTCCCCGCAGAATGCTTTTTTACCGTAGCTTCATAAGAAACCTCAGCGGCCTGAACACGTTTTTCACTGGCAGTCACATTCAGTACCATCTGATTATAGGAATTCATCACACTCTGCGCCGCCATCGTGTAAGAATCCGTGTTCTCCTCTACCGAAAGCGTCCTCGTCTGCCGGTTCATTGATTCCAGCTGCTTCGATAACCGGGTCGCCTGGGCCCCCAGGATTGCGGCATTCGACCGATAGGTAGCCTCCTCCTCCGTGTCTTCATATTTTTCTGCCAGGAACTTCATATAAGCCTGCTCATCCCGCATCTGCTCCATCAGCTTCTGCTGGTTTTGCTTGTTGCTCTCGTAGCTGTCATTCGCTTCTTTTAGCTCCAGATTTCCCTCCAGCAAAAGCTGCCGTAAATTGTCATATTCTACCCTTACCTGCTCTTTTGCCAGGGACGGGAAGACCAGCAGCCCCACGGCCAGCACGGCTAGAAATCCTGCTGCTATCTGCCCCGGCCTTTTGGGGCTTTTTCCTCCCGGCCCCGAAAACGGAAATCTCATTGCCCTCATCGCAATCCTCCTCACCTTCACAAAATCACCGCCTTTAGGATGCCGAGGCCAGGCCATCCACCGCCCATTGATACTCCACCATCGCCGTCAAAAACGCCAGCTTTTTAGTACGTACATCCACTTCTGCTGTCAGATAGGACGTCTGCTGATTCTGATAATCATTGCGGGTAATCGTGCCTGCTGCCAGCTTCCGCTCCGCTGAATCCAGAGAAGTCCTCTCCAGCTCAAAAGCCTGGACTGCCTGTTCGTAATTTGCCCTGGCCAGCACAAGGCTTGTATAGCTATCCTTGACATGGGTGGCAATCGCCTCCCGCTGATTCTTCTGCTTTTGCTCCTGGGTACTTTTCACCTTTTCCGTACGGGCATTCTTTAGCCGCCGCTCAGTCAGTTTTAAATTATAATTATTCGCCAACGCCTTCTCGATATCTGCCTCCACGTCGATCGCCTCAATCTGCGCCGGATCCGGATTCGGCAGCTCTCCAATCTCCACCTCACTGCCATAACTCCAGCCCAGCATCAAAGTCAGGCTCTCCTTTGTCTTCTCCAGATTGCTTTCTGCTGAGAGAAGTGCGGCATCTGCCGAACTCACCGCTTCTTTCGCGCTCAGCACCTTCGCCTGCGTTGAAGTCCCGGCAGCCAGCCGGTTTTGCTCTGACTGATAACTGTTCTCTGCCTGCCCCTTTTTCTGCCGCAGGCTGTCTAAGCTGTAGTACTGATTCCAATACTGAATCATCAGCTGCTGCGCCTGCCGGACCAGGTTTGCTTCCGTCTGATCATATCCCAGCTTGATCGTTTCACTGTCCTCTGTACTCTCGTCCCCCCGCTCCATCAGCTGCTCCGCCTGTAAACGGCTGTTTAACGCCGATGCCATCTGGCCGCCATAATTGCTGTCATCCGCATCCGGATACTGAATATTGTTATAGATATCATCTGCTGTATCATAATAATCCTGGGCCACATCATCTTTGTTCTTATCCCGCTCGTCCTGATAGGCAATGTGGTTCTGCAGCACAGTATTGTTATATTCATGAACCAGATCCGCGATCTCTTCATATTCCAGCCGGTTATCTCGCAGAGAAGCCCACTTTTCCGCCGGATAAGCAAACTCCGGGCTCTGCTGTGCCTGTACCGGAAACGGCAATAATGCTGCCCCTGCCGCCATTGCCAAAATACCAGCGCCCCTTCTCCATTGCTTTACTCTGCTTCTGTCTGTCATTTATGTATCTCCATCCTTTCTGATTTCCGAGCCGGGGATAATTCTCTTACCTTCCCCAACCGTATGAATCATACTAATACACTTAAGCTATGATACCTATACTAATACATCAGAAGCATTCCTGCAAGTACCAATTTGCTTAAGATTTCTTAAATCTCCAGCACCACTCTCTCCTTTCTCCCGTTTATCAGTGCATAATACACCGGAAGGATAAACAGCGCCACCAGCACGCCGGCCGTCAGGCCGCCGATGTTCACCACTGCCAGCCCCTGCGTTGTTGAGCCGCTGCTGCCGATCGCCAGCGCCATCGGGATCATCGACAAGATAGTCGTCAGGCTCGTCATCAGTATCGGCCGCAGGCGCATGGCTCCTGCTTCGATCAATGCCTCCTGCAGCGTCATCTGCAGCCGGTACTGATTCACCGTGTCCACATAGAGAATCCCGTTGTTTACCACCGTTCCCACCAAAATCAGAAATCCCAGAATTGAGGTCATACTGATCGTCACTCCGGTCGCCTTTAACAGGCCAAAGGAACCCACCAGGCTGAAAGGAATGGTGGTCATAACCATAAAAGAAAACTTCGGTGACTCAAACTGGGCCGACATTACTACAAACACCAGAAATACCGCAATCGCAATGGCCTGGTACAGGCCGGAAAACTCCTCCTGCATCATCCGGTTGCGGGAATTTACTCCTCTGGTGATTGTCCCGGTCAGATTTGGATTCACTACCTCACTGTCTAACACCGACTGGACATTCCCGCGGATATAATCGGCGGTGATTGTCACCTGATATGCCTTATCCGATTTTCGGATCGAAGCCGGGCTGTCCCGGAAATAGATCTCTGCTACGTCGGTCAACGCCACAGAGCCGCCGGACGGCTTCTTTAGGATCATCTGTTTTATCTGCGGGACTGTCTGGTATTCCTCCTCCGGATATTCTGCCCGCACACGAAACTCCTGGCCGTCGATATCCAAAGAGGCAATCTCCTGGCCGTCCAGATACTGTTTGACCATGGTCCCTATCTGGGAGACAGACAGGCCCTCGGCGGCGGCAGTCACCGGATCCACCCGGATCGCCACCACCGGCGCCGTGTTTTCTATGCTGGAATGGACATTCATCACATCATCCCGCTCAGTCAACTCCTTTACAATCCGGCTGCTTAGCTCCTGCAGCTCCTCATATTGAGTACCCTGCAGAATCACTTCATATCCCCGGCTTCTGCCCATAAAACTCATAGAACGGGACGCCGATACCTCGATGGTACAATTATCGATGTCTATCATTTCCTCTTCCCACTGGCTCACAATCTCATCTGTGCTCATTTTCCGGCCATCCTTCAAATATGCCGTAATCGAGCCGCTGTCATTGTTAAAACGAAGCATATAGGATTCCACATCCTCATGTCCGGCTACGATTGCTTCCGCCCGCTCCAGCATATCATCGGCCAGCTCACTGAGTAGTCCCGGCCGTGTCTCGATGCTGACTGTGATAGTCCCCGTATCATCTGCTGTCATCAATTCGGTCTCCATGCCTCTGGCCAGCACCACCGTGGCAATGATGATGACAATCGAAAGCCCCATGACAATCGCTTTATGGGCCAACATAACGGGCATGATTTTCCGGTAAAGCTCCTGCAAATGCCGTACTGGCCCGGACATCGGCGCCTGATACCGCTCCTTTGGCTTATAGAGCATATACGTCAGCGGAACCACTGACATGGCTGACAACAGGGAAGCGCACATACAGTAAACAATGGTATATCCCATGGAGCCAAACATCTGCCCGCTCATCCCGTTTAAAAATACCAGCGGAATAAATACCACACACGTGGTGACCGTAGAGCCAAGGATCGACTGAATCACGATATTTGTCCCTTCCAGGGCAGCCCTGGCATAGCCCAGCGCACCTTTATCAGCCGCCGTATCCATGGCACGAAAACAGCTCTCCAAAACCACAATGGAATTGTCCACCATCATGCCGACTCCCAGCACCAATCCGCTCATGGTAATGACATTTAAAGAAAATCCCATCTGTGTCATCACAATCAGAGACATTAAAATCGAAGTCGGAATTGAGCTTCCCACTATCAGGGATGCCTTGAAATCTCCAAAAAACACAAAGATGATAACCATCGAAATCAGCACAGCCAAAACCATGGTCACTGCCACATCCTGCAGTGATTCCAAAATGGAATCCGCCTCATCCCGCACCACCCGGATATCCAAGTCCTGGTCGCTGTTTTTCAATGCGGCAATCGCCTCTTTTACCTCCTCGGAGAGCGCCATCGCCGTGCTGCTCTGCTGCTTGGTGATCGAAAGCGAGATCGTTTCCTGTCCGTCGTACCGGGACACGCCGCCTCTCTGCTCCTCCGTATAATAAACATGGGCAATATCCTCCAGATAGACCATTTTATTGCCGGAGGTGAGGATCGGCACCTGCAACAGCTCCTCTAGAGTATTATTTTCGGCCATCGTGGAGACGGAAAGCTCCAGGTTGCCGGCTATGGCGTCTCCGGACGGGTAGGAAAGATTGGCGCCGTTCATGGCTGATGTGATATCACTCATCGTCACGTGGTACTGTTCCATCATATCTGACATCAGCTCGACCCGTATGTATTCGGAGGAACCGCCCATCGTATCTACCTCTGCCACCGTAGTCAAACGTTCAAACTCCGGCACTACCACCTGATCTACATAATCGTAGAGATTTTCCTGAGAGCTGTGGGAAACCGAGAGCATGAGATTGGCATTGGCATTGTTGTTCATCCGCATGACTGACGGCTCGACATCTTCCGGCAGCCCACGTATGCGGTCTAATCCCTGCTTTAGGTTCTCATAGGCTTCATCCATATCCGTATCGTAGTCATATTCCAGCATGACTGTGGTCCGCCCTTCGCTGGTGTTGGAAGTCATGCTTTTTACTCCTTCTAAGGTGCTGACCTGATCCTCAATGGGCCGGGTCACCAGCTCATCCATATCTTCCGGGCTAGTACCGGAATAATTCGCCGTCACAATCATCATCGGTTGATCCGTATCCGGCATCTGCTCCAAATCTGCACGAAATACCGATGAAATGCCAAATACAATCAGGCAAAGAAGCGCCATAAACACAGTGACCGGACGCTTTAATACAAATCTTGTGATTCCCATTCGTTCTGCCTCCTCTGCTTATGCTTATGCTCCTGCCGGCCTTCTTTTATCTGCGTTATTGTCCGTCTCTGAGGGCTCCTTGCTTCTGTTTCCCCTTTCAGAAGCGGCTTCGTCTGCTTCTCCCCGCAGGCGAATCTTCGCTCCCTCGTACAGATTGGAGCTCCACGTACTGATCACCAGCTCTTTCCCTGTAAGTCCGGACAAGATCTCAGCAAAATCCGAATCATACAAGCCCACCTCGACCGGAGTCATCCTGGCCGTTCCCTCTTCATACAAATATACGTATCCATCGCCGCCACTGTAATACAGGGCATCCACCGGCACCAGCATGGCACTTTCGGCGCGCTCCGTCACCAGGGTCAGCTTCACTGTGCTGCCAATGGCAATCTCTTCCGTGTTTTGCAGCTGGGCCTTTACCTTAAACAGGCCGCTGGCCTCATCTACCATGCTGCTGATCTCGCTGACGGTCCCTTGATAGATTTCACCGTTCTTCGCCACCTCTATGGCGTCTCCCTCCCGGATGTTTTTCATCATCCGCTGAGTCACATAAAAAGTGATTCGACTCTCCCCTTCTCCGGCAATGACACATAGCTGCCCGGATTGATTCACCCGATCATAGACCTCTACGTCACAGCTTTCAATCCGGCCACTGATCGGCGCCTTGATGGTACTATATTCCACCTGCCGGTCATAGGCCATTTTAGCAGACTCATACTGCAGCTGGGCGGATTTTACGGAATTACCATATTGCTCATATTCCTGTTCAGACAGATCGCCGCCCTGATACAGTACCTGCATACGGCTGAGATTGTTCTGTGCCTGTGTCAGATTCACCCGCGCCGCTTCCATCGAATTGCGGGCCGAATCTACCTGCTCAGTATCAATCTCACACAAAACCTGCCCGGCTGTCACGATGTCTCCGGCCTTCACATGAACCGCCGTCACATCTCCCGATGCCTTTGCATAGACATAAACCACATCCGCCGCTTCTACAGTACCGGTCAGCCCGGTAGTCAGGCTGAGATCCCCGATAACTGGCTCCTCTGCTTTCACAACAGTCACAGACGCTTCCTGGGCCATACCTCCCATACCGCCTGGGCCACCTGCTCCCCCTGGGCCGCCCCCCGGCCCTTTTTGTTTTCCTTCCAACAGAAAATATCCGCCTGCCACAGCCACCACAGCCAGGATACCGACTCCTGTAATGATCTTTTTCTTTGTCATGATCCATCTATCCTCCTTGGATTCCTTACCTGAATCCAGAATATTGGAATTTTGTGAGAAATTTGTGAACGAACTGTGAGAAAATCGGCAGAATTTGTGAAGAACGGTGTTCCGGGTTTTAAGAATATGATATACTTACTACATTTAAACAAACCAGGAGGAACCCATCATGTCCAACCTATTAATCATAGACGACGACCATCATCTTCGGAAGCTGGTACGAACCTACGGCGAGCGGGAAGGCTTTTTTTGTGAGGAAGCCGAGACCGGAACACAAGCGCTCGCCGCCATCGAAAAGGCCTCTTTTGACATCATTGTCCTTGATGTGATGATGCCCGGCACAGACGGCTTTCAGGTGCTGGCAGAGATCCGGCGCACCAGCCAGGTGCCAGTCATCATGCTGACTGCCAGGGATGAGGAGTATGACAAACTCAAAGGCTTTGAGCTGGGAGCGGATGACTATATCTCAAAGCCCTTCAGCCCCAGGGAGCTGATGGCAAGAATCGGTGCCGTTTTGCGGCGCTCCGGGAATGTGCAGACCGGCACGCTTCTTTTTGGCGGCCTTGCTATTTCTCAGGCATCCCGCACCGTCACCATCGACGGCCAAAGGCTGAACCTGCCTCCCAAGGAATTTGATCTCCTGCTGAAGCTGGCGCAGAATGAGCATGTGGTCTTAAGCCGGGAAAAGCTGCTCCAGACTGTTTGGGGCTACAATTATTATGGCGATGTCCGCACGGTGGATACCCATATCAAGTCATTGCGCGAGCATTTAGGAACATATCGGAAACTGATTCAGACGGTCTGGGGGGTGGGATATAAACTTGAATACACAGAAGAAATTTAGCATATCCGCCCTGAAAAGCCGGATGGTATTCCGCCTCTGGTCGATCATGATGCTGTTGGTGCTGCTGGGCATCGGCTTTATGTGGATAGCACAGATCTATTTATTTGAACAGAATTATGTCAAGGCCGCTTTGACAGAGACCGAAAAGCGGCTGGAGCCTGTCATGAAAGACTTAAGTACCCAGGATCTTGCCGATGATGAACATCTGCTTCCCGTCATGAGCCATATCGCAGGCGGGGAACTGATCCTGCTGGACCAGCAGGGACAGTTGATTCTGATGTATTCCATCGGACATCGAATCAATGTTCAACAGCAGCAGGAAGAACAGATTATCCTGGATATTATCACCAGACGGAAAGAGTTTCAGGAGCTTTTGGCTGGTAAGGCTTACCGGCTCGTAGACCGGCACCGGGATCGGATCTTCGGATTTGAGCTGGGATTTCCGGTCACCTATGAGGGGAAACCGTGCTTTGTAATTCTTCACAACGTGGTTAAATTGAAAACCATCCTGGATTTAAACCGGCACCAGCTGATTCTGATGAGCATCCTGCTGACAGTCACGGCTTCTGTACTTGCCCTTTTGCTGTCTCGTCATTTTACCCGGCCCGTTTTTCAGATTAAAGACGCCGTAGACCGGCTGACACACAATGATTTCCTCGCCCGCCCGGAATTAAAGCGAAATGATGAGCTGGGCCAGCTTTCTGATTCCGTGGAAGAGCTGGCCAAAAAGCTGCAGCAGGTTGATCTTTTGCGCAAAGAAGTTATCGCCAACGTCTCCCATGAGCTCCGTTCCCCGCTTGCCGTCATCGGCGGTTACGCCGAGATGGTGCGGGACATCACCTGGGACAATGATGTACAACGCGTGGAAGACTTAAATCTCATCATCAGCGAAGCACGGCGAATGAGCGAGATGGTCACGGATATTCTTGATTATTCCCAACTGCAGGCCGGCTATATCCAGTTAAAAAAAGACTGGTATCAGCTATATGATATCCTGGAATCAGAGATTTCTCTGTGCCGCCCTGCCGCCGGCCAACACCGGATTTCTCTGAATCTGGTCTGTGAAAATAGAGAAATCCGGCTATATGCCGATGCCCTCAAGATCAGCCAGGTCATCCGTAACCTGCTATACAATGCCATCAACCATACGGATGAAGGCGAGTCTATCACTATCACCATGTATGAAACCGGCGGCTCCGTCCGGGTCGCCGTCATCAATCCGGGCGCTCCCATCCCTGAGGAGGAACGGCAGCAAATCTGGGAACGGTATCAGCGAAGCCAGCATCAAAGCGGCCGCCGCCTCGGCACCGGGATCGGGCTTTCCATCGTCAGCACCATCTTAGATGCCCACAAAATGAGCTATGGTGTGGACTGCCAGGGCGGAATGACCAGCTTCTGGTTTGCCTTCCCTGCTCCTTCCGGCTCATGATCCCTCTCATTTTTCCTGGATTCCTCCGTTATCAGCAGAAGTGTCCGGCTTTTCAAACCTTTTTTCCAGAACCAGTGCCTCGGCCAACGTATTTTTCCATCCGAACCTGTTGATATCCACCTGCCACCCTTTTGCAGTCCAAACCACCTCCACTCCCTCCTGCTCCAGCAGAAGCTTCTGCATATCAAGGGTCTCAAAACTTGCCGCACCGCTTAAAAACCCCCTGCTGTTGACTACCCGGTGGGCTGCCGCCTTCCCCGATTCCCCGGCCAGGCCATGCTTTAAAGCATATCCCACCTGCCGGGAATTCCCCGGCTTCTTGCAGAGCAGGGCGATTTGTCCGTAGGTTGCCACCTTTCCTTCTGGTATCTCCCCACAGACGATCCCAATTCTCTCATAGATGTTCATATTCTCTCTTTTCTTCTTTATATTTTGTAATAGTCCTTCTGTTCTTTTTGTGATATACTTTTATCAAAAACTACTGCCCTCCATGAACAAGGGATACCTGGTAGTTTTAGGAGGATGCCATATGACACCAAAACAACTATTAGAAGAAGCCGCCGCACTTTCAAAAACACTTGTCGCCTATCGGAGATATCTGCACACACATGCCGAAACCGGTTTTGATTTACCAGATACCCTGGCCTTTGTAAAAAATAAGTTAAACCAGATGGGCTATGAACCGGCCAACTGCGGAAAAGCCGGGCTGATCGCCTTGGCCGGCGGCAAAAAGAAGGGGCCTGTTTTTCTGATCCGCGGTGATATGGACGCGTTGCCTATTTTCGAACAGGCAGCCGTCGATTTTCCTTCCACTAACGGACGCATGCACGCGTGCGGCCACGATCTGCATACTGCTATGATGCTTGGCGCCGCCAGGCTGCTGAAGCAGCATGAAGACGAAATTCAGGGAACGGTCAAGCTCATGTTCCAGCCTGCCGAGGAAATCTTTGAAGGCGCTAAGGACATGCTGCAGGCAGGTCTTCTGTCGAACCCGGACGTAGACGCCGCTCTGATGATCCATGTCATTGCCGGAATGCCTTATACTCCTGGCACAATCATCGTCCCGACACCCGGTATCAGCGCCCCGGCCGCCGACTATTTCACCATTACCATCTGTGGTAAAGGTTGTCATGGCTCCATGCCAAGCACTGGCATTGATCCCTTAAACGCTGCCGCACACATTTTGATCTCACTCCAGGAAATTCAGGCCCGGGAACTCGCAGTAAAGGATCTTGCTGTCCTGACCATTGGAACCATGCATGCCGGGACAGCCGCCAATGTGATACCTGACACGGTTGTGATGGAGGGAACTCTGCGGACTTATGATGAACAAATCCGGATATTCATAAAAGAAAGAATCAAGCAGATCACCGAAGGGATTGCCGGCGCCTTCCGTGCCAGAGCTACTGTCGCCTTTGGCAGCGGTTGTCCGGCGTTAGCCAATGACGAAGAGCTATGTCTGTATACTGAAACCTTTTTAAAAGAATTATTAGGGGAGAAAAAGACTCTTTCTGCCAGCAAACATCCTCAGAAAGCCTCTGGCTCCGAAGATTTTGCCTACGTCAGCCAGCGGGTTTCTTCCATCATGCTGTCCATGGCCGCCGGACAGCCCGAAAAAGGCTATTGTTATCCCCAGCATCATCCCATGGTCACCTTTGATGAACAAATTTTAGCAGAAGGCAGCGCCGTCTATACCTACACAGCCATGCGATGGCTGGAAGCTCATTCAACTGTCTGATCGGTCAACTAAAACCATTGTATCCTTTTTTTCGCTGCTTTTCAATTATTTTCTTTTCCTTATCTCATGGAGAGGTTATCCGGACAGAAAAACGGAAACCTCTCCTTCATCCTCTCCTTGGCCTGAAACCGCCTCTCAAAAAGTACGGCAACCCGTTCAACCTCGCCTTCTGTCATCCAAGTCAGCAGGTATTCTCCTTCTTGTGCCAGTACTCCCGCTACCTCCAGCAACGTCCCATCCCAATATATCTGCTCTCCCACGGTCTCCACACTGCCAAACAGGGCTTCCGCCAGATCCTGACTCAGTACACAGGCATCTTCCCGCCCGACAAGCCCACAGCTTCCCGCCAGCATATCTGCCCAAAATACCTGCTCCATACTGCCATATACCCTCAAAATTTGTGCCTGCTCTTTTCTTCCTGTGCTGGCCGCCGCAATCTCCCCCCTTACTCCTCCCTGCCATCCGGCCATCGCCAGAACCCCTTCTCCTCCTTCTGCTTCCTCTTCCTCCCACTGCTTCAGCCATTCCGTATCCACCCCATAACCCCGGCAGTCCACTTCCAGACGGCAGGGCATCACAAACCAGTACAGCCGCACCGCTGTTACAAGCAAAAAAACAACATTTAAAAAGAGAATCTGATATATAGCCTTTCTCATCCTTGTCTTCTTCACCACTCATTCACCGGCCGCACCCGCATCCCCTCCCCAATCACCTGATTGCTGCGCATAATGATTTCATCCGAATTCTGCAACGCTCCCTCCACTGCAGCCTCTGTATTCCCCAGCTCCAACACTCTTACCTCCACTCGTTCTGCCACAAACTCCTCTCCCAGAATCGCCTGCTTCGGCCTTGCAACCAGGCAGTGATAACCCTTCATATCCTTTCGCAGTCCCTGCAGAGAAATCACCTGCCGGAATACCGCCGACTGCTTTCGGCATTCATAACCGGTCACCGTACCTAATGGCAGTTCTTCCCCCACAAGCCCAGCCCGAAATATTCCTTTCTTTTCCCCAAGAAGATTCATCTCCTCTATTTTAACCTCTAGCTTCTCACTGCTTCCTGGAACTGCCAACTGCAGCTGATCTCCCACTGCCAGCTGCTGATCCTCCTTCTCAAATTCTCCCTCAAAGCAAAAATTTCCCGATGCCACTGCCAGCCGCTCCTCCCCGGTCGTAGTTTTCCCTGCCAAGATCTCCGTTTCCACCACTGTGCCATCCCGGACTGCCAGAACCCTTCCCTCTGCTGCCAAAAGCTCTCCCAGCCTTGCCAGAGCCCGCTCCTTTGTCCGGATATCCAGCAAAAGCGCTTTTTCTGCCAGTTTTGATAACCGGCTTTTCTGCTCTCTCGCCAACCGGCCGTACTCATCTTTTCTTTGGGCAATCTCCAGCTCCCATTGTGCCCGTTCTACCTGTTTTTCCAGCTCGTTCAGTTTTTTCCCCTCCTCCGTCTGTCTTTCCTCCAGTTGCCTCAATTCCTCCTCGTACGCCTCCAGAAGCGCCAGCTGCGAGCTGGTAGAACCGGACCGGATCCGTTCATTCCTGTCATCAATCAGATTTATCTGCTCTTCCACATCCCCGATACGATCCTCCCATTCTTCTTCCAGCTCTTCTAAATCTTCCCTGGCCCGCTCCAGCTCCTTATGTTTTCTGGCCAGCTCCTTTTCTCCGGCATCCAAAGCTATCAGCTCTGCGAGTTCCGCCTCCCGGTCCGCCACCTCCCTTTGTGCTTTTCTCAGCGCCGAATTCCGGGAGTTCCTGGCTTGGTTCAATTCCTGCCTGGTATTTTCCTCCTCCTGGTTCTGCTGTTCCCAAAGCTCTTCTTTTGCCATCGCTCGCTTTCGCTCATAATCCTGCTCTAACCGTTCCCGCTTTGCCACAGCCGCCTGCTGCTGTTCCTGCCATTCCTGCTGTCCCTCTGCCAGCTCCTGCCTTGCCATGGCAAGTTCCCAGGAGGCCAGTTCACTTTCCGGGACCGAATCATATTCTTCCCTGGCGATCTTTTCCCTCTCCAGCTCCAGATGCAGCTTTTCCAGCTCCTGCTCCAGCCTCTCCTTCTGCTCTCTCATCGATTCTTCCTCATAACAGAACAATTCTTCTCCTTGCTTTATCTGCTTTCCCGGCTCTGCCGCCACAGAGTATACCCGCAGCCCGGGAGCCACCGGGCTGAAAAACACCTCCTGTTCCCGCACGCTTCCCGTTCCTGTCACCACGGTCTCCACGGCTTTTTCCTTCGCCCGTCCGGTTATCACTTTTGGCACAGTGACGCGATCATAAATGCGGGAGGCTATGGTACAAAAAATCATCAAGGCAAAAAAAGCTGCCAACATCCGCCGGTAATTCAAAGCCTTTTTGGGCCTCGCTTTTTCCATCTCATTCCTCATTCTTTCACCCCCGAAGCCGCCACACCCTGCTCCAGCTCACTCTCCCCGTTCAGATACAAAAGCACCGGCGGCATCATCACCACCATGCCTGCTGCAAATGCCACTGCCGCTTTATCCTGTACAATATCCGGCAGATATAACGACAATGGCCACCTTCTCACATCCTTTAAATAAGCAACCGGCTGCTCCAGGGCATTCCAGGCATCGATAAATCCCAGCACCAGCGCCGTCACAATCCCCGGATACCCTGTGGGAATCCCTATCAGGAAAAAAGCCCGCACCTCACCTGCTCCATCGAGATATGCCGCCTCCAAAAGCGCCCCGGGAACCGACTCAAAAGATTTTGTCATAATAAATACGGGAAACGTTGACCAAATTCCTGGCAAAATCAGCGCCAGATGAGAATCCAGAAGGCCCAGCCGGTACAATACCAGATAATTAGAAACCTGCATCACCTGAAAGGGCAGCACCATCAACAGAATATATAGCCGGAACAGCCATCGCTTTTGGGGAAACGGGAGACGGGCAAAGGCCCAGGCCGCCGGCGCTCCCATCAAGAGCTGCCCAAACAACAGCGGAAACGTCTGTATACACGAATTCCAAAACATGACAAAAAAGCCTGGCGAGCGAAACAGAAGCTCCATAAAAGCCTCCAGGGACGGGTAGGAAGGAAGCAGTGTAACGCGGACCGGAGCCTTGCCGATTCCCAAAGGCGACAGATAACGCCACAAAAGCTCATCCTCCGGCATCAGCGAGGCAGCCAGCATCAACAGTAACGGCAACCAAACCAGCAGACTGACCGCCGTCAGAATCACTGTCACCCGTTTTCCTGCCTTTCTTCCCATACCCTTCTCCTCTTTCTCGTTTTATTCCTGCCATTTCTCACATCTGTTTCCATTTTCCAATCCGTCCCATATACATTCCAACGGCGCCTGCCACGCTTGCCGCCATCACCAAAAAGACAGCAGCCGTACTCATTTTCTGGATATCCAATGTCAAAAACCAGTGGCTAAACAGATGTGGAATCATATAGATGGACAAATCCGGATAACTTCCGGCCAAAAGATATGCCTCCCGGTATACCCGGAAAGAATTCACCACGGAAAGCACCAATACTACCCCCATCGTCCCCCGCAAACAAGGCAGAGTAATATAATAAAGCTGCGCCAGCTCTCCCGCCCCGTCCACCTGCGCCGCATCATACAAGCTTTTCGGAATGGCATTCAGCCCTGCCAGCCATAGCAACATATCATAGCCCGTGTTTTTCCATAGATAAGTAACCACCAAAACGGGAAATGCTGTCGTTTTATGCACCCAGTCAACCTCCCACACCTCTCCGGTTATCTGAGCCATCAACTGGTTCAAAAAGCCATCCGGACAGAACAAAATCCGCCACACTAATACCATGGCAGCCGCCGGAATCACCATCGGCAATACCAGGCTGGATTTAAATATATGCTGTCCGGCTCCCGGCCGGTACACCAGTAAAGCCAGCATAAGAGACCCGGCCATCAGCGCCGGGATAGCCGCTGCCAGAAAATGCAGAGTGTTCCCTGCCGCCATCCGAAAAGCTCCGTTCTCCCATACAGTCCTGTAATTTGCCGTCCCCACGAAAGCCCGGCCCATAGCGTCCAGAAAAGAACGACGCAGGACATCGGCAAACGGCAGCACCTGAAACACCAGCACTCCGCACAGGCTGGGTGCCAGAAACAATCCCGCTAATCTTCGTTTCCGGTTTTGCATCATTTTTTCTCTACTCCTGTTCCGCCCGATACAAACTAATCCGGCTGCGGATCGCATGAACTGCCTGTTCCACCGTCTCTTTTCCATTCAGATAATTCCCGGCACCATCGACGATCATTCTCATCACGATTTCATCGATCCGAACAGGTGTCTCAACCGTCCGCAGTAAGCCATAGATTTCTTCCCGCTCCTGCCGATCTGGCCAGTTTGCCGAAATATGATAATCGCCATATCCCATACCGATTGAAAAATTTTCATTTTCCCGCTCACAAATGAGCTGCTGTGCTGCCAGATTCACCGGAAAACCATCCATAAATTCCTCCTGCTGTACCTCTGTGGAAAACAGGCTGGCTACAAATTCCTTCGCCAGCTCCGGATGTTTCGTCGCCTGGTTGACTCCGGAGAGCACTCTGGGAAAGTAGAGACGTTTCACAGTCGTCAGCGAAGCCTCCGGATGTTTTTTTCGCACCGCCAGCAATATCATTGCATCATACAGCCCCCTCAATTCCTCAATTCCACACCCTGACAAATTTTGATCAAAAACGGTAGCGCTCCCCAAAATCCCTGTCTGAACCACATGATTGCTGGTTGCTAAACGCTCCATCTCCTCTTCCGTAAACATGCTCTTTGCTCCATTTTTTTCACCGAGAAGCCTGACTGTTTCCAAATATTGTTTTCCTGTTGTCTCCGGCAAATCCATCTTTCCACTGCCAAACAGCTGCGGATATTGCAGATTTGCCACCTCACGAAGCAGATTCTCATAATTGGCGACTGCTAAAAGTGGTACTGGATCCTGATAATCTATCATCTCATCCAGCCCCGCAAGTGCCCGCAGTGCTGGTTCGCCACCGATTGCCAGCGGCATGGTAATCCTTGCCGGCATCTGATAGATGGCACCGTCCTTTTCGGTAAAGTTTTCAAGCACCTGTTCCATCATAGGACTCTCTGTCTGAAGACGAATAAAAATGTCTCGTATATCCAGTAAAATACCTTTCTCCTGATAAGATTTCACCGGCAAATCATCCAAAATCAGCACATCCGCCCCCGTACCGCCAAGAAGCTCCGTATTCAGAGCCCGAATCATATCTTCCGAAATATTTCCGTCTGCATCCGCACCATTTAAAATCTCCACCCGCACCTCGGGATGCGTCTGCTGAAACAACGCTGCTGCCTGACGAACCGTCGAATTATCCCTCAGTCCATATACTGTCAGCTTCACCGGCGGCATAGCTGACATTTCAGCATCATAGACATAATGATAGAGCAAAAATCCCCTGCCGCCGTTTTTTGAAAACGCACCATAATAATCCTCGTCATCCCCTGCCAGAAATTCCCGCAAAAAAACGCTCCGCATCCCCAGCGTGCTTAAACTTCCGTCAATCACCAGCTCCCATAAACTCCCCCCGGCATTGACATGCGCCAATCCATGTTCATCCGCAGAATAGATTCCGCCTTTCCCATCACCAAAAAGCACCATGCCTTCATCCCCGTTCCCGCTATCGGCATCATATGCACAGGGAATGGTCTCGATCTCAAGCCCGTCCGCCAGACGATAACGCGTCACCCCTCTGTCCGTCCTGGTGACAAACTCTTCTTCCGTCAAATACCCTGTGCTGAATTCGGACATTCCTCCCCATGACTTTTCCATGGCAAATATCCGCTCACCGTCCGGACGATACCAGATAGCTTCACCAAAACCATGAAGAAGAATATTGCCATCCGCCCCTGCCTCCGCCTTTGGCGGAATCATGCCATAGCTCTTTTGCCGATCCGGTGCAAAAACCTCCGGCATCAGTTCCATACTGCCGTCACCTGCTCCGCTGCCATTTGGACCAATTCGGTATAGATGATAGATATAATCCCCTTCTGCTGACATAGCACTGAAATAATAATTTCCATCCAGCCCATAAAATACATTTTGAACCGTCACAGCAGGCTCTGACGGTTTCACCCGCTCCCACCAGCCTTCATCCTCCTGCCAGCTCTCATCTTTCCACAAAAAACGCCTTGCGCCCTTTCGTTCTCCCGTCTCTTCCATTGCTGCCGTATACAATTCCAGGGTGTCTTCCTGTCCCCAAAAGAAGGCCACCAGAGAATCCTCTTCCGTTCCCTGTGGAATGCCTATCTCACGCTCTGCATAACGCCCCAGGGCAATGTCTGACGAATCGGTACTGTCACTTATCCTTTTTTCTTCTCCTGTCAGACGCTCCTTTCTGTCTTCATCGCTTCCAGATATGTCCGTCCCTTTTCCCTTGGAACCTGTCATGCAGCCCGCCAGGACTCCGGCCGCCAGCATCATTGCCATACTCATTGACAGCATCTGCCGAATTTTGACTCCTCTCATCGCCATCCTCCTCTTCTTTTTCTTTTCGTTCTTTTTTATCCTACCATCTTATTCTCTAAAAAAACTGGAAAATCTGCCGAAGTGGTCAAACAATGTCATGATATTGGGGGCAAAAGGTGTTTTGACCACTATGATACCACGGATTGCTCCGCATTTCATGCTCCCGCAATCCTAAAACATTGTTTGTTGTCAGATGGATTTTTCCATTTAAATAAAACTTCAAAGATTTTTAGAGAATTTTATGTTACACTAAATTTAAAGGAACGTTTTATAATGGAGGTACTTATGCGAATCCTGATGATTGAAGACGATAAAGAACTTTGTGAAAATATTTCTCTTATACTTAAAACATCCGGCTATGAAATTGATATCTGCCACACAGGGTCTGACGGCCTTTTTCTGGCCAAAAACACTCCCTATGATGCCATTATTCTTGATCGGATGCTGCCGGAAATGGATGGCATGAGTGTTTTGGAAAGCTTGCGCCGCCAGGATATCCAAACACCCATCATCCTGGCCACTGCCTTAGACAGGCTTCATGACCGAATCAGCGGATTGGATGCCGGTGCCGATGATTATCTGGTAAAGCCCTTTGCCACAGAAGAACTGATGGCCCGCATCCGGGCCGTATCCAGGCGATCCGGCTCCCTGTTGCCTTCCCATCAGCCATCTCTGGCCGGCTTGTCTTTAGATCCCGAACAACGGCTATTGACATATGGTCCGGATTCTCTTACGCTTTCTAAACGGGAATCCTCCCTGTTAGAATTCTTTCTGCGCAATCCTCACCGGACCCTGCCCCGCTGCCAGATTCTCTCCTATGTATGGGGCGCCTGCTCCGAAGTGGAGGAAGGCAATCTCGACAATTATATCCATTTTCTCCGCCGCCGTCTGAAGGCCATTTGCGCGCCGGTCCATCTTACTACCGTCCACGGTATTGGCTATCGTCTGGATACCAGTGAAAAAGAATGAGGCACCTGCCATGAAACATCTCCGATTACGTCTTACTTGGCTTTATACCGTCACTGCCAGTCTAATCCTGGCCCTTGCCATGACTGGTTTTCTTATGCTCCGTATCCATGAAACAAAACAAGAGCAGCTGGAGCTTTTTTATTCTACCTGGAACATGCTATCCCTGCGGCTGCAATCTGACACCATCCTTTCCCAAAGCTTTCTTGCCCAACTGGAAGTTGAACGGCAGTCTGTCATCCACATCGAAGAAAACGGCATCCCTTTTTTGTATCAGGGTTCCCCAAATATGCTTACCAACCGGCAAACCCTGGTAGAATGTGCAAAAAATTATGCCGCAAAACAGGGAATCGCCGGTTCCTCCGCCCCTGTTTCCTCCTCCTCTATCACCAGCGATCTATTCATTTTGAAGGGCGATTTTCAGGAACAATATTATGTCATGATTCTGGTTCTTGCTCACAGAAACGGCGTGCGGAGCCTGTGCCTCCTCATGTATATTCCTCCTGTATGGCAATCCCTGAAAGGGACATTTTTCCTCTTGTGTGGACTGGAGGCTGTTGGTATCCTGGTATTACTCCTGGTAAGCTGGCATTTTGTGGGCTGGTCCCTACGGCCAATTGCTGAAAACAACCGAAAACAGGCTGAATTTATTGCTGCGGCATCCCATGAGCTGCGTTCTCCCCTGGCTGTCTTACGTTCTGCAATTCCTGCCATCCTCACTGTCCCGGAACGAAAAGCCGCCCTTCTTCATACCATGGACTTAGAATGTTCACGCATGTCCCGCTTGATCGACGATATGCTTCTTTTAGCCTCTGCCGATGCTAAAACCTGGAACATCCACCCACAAAAAACAGACATGGATACTCTGCTCATCGAGATCTATGAAGCTTTTCTCCCTGTCTGTCATGAAAAACAAATCTCCTTATATCTGGATCTGCCAGAGGAACCAATCCCTTGCCTCTGGATCGATCCCGAACGCATTCGCCAAGTCCTCTCTATTTTATTAGATAATGCACTTTTCTATACCCCGGCCGGAAAAGCAATCTCCATCTGTGCCCATTTAAAGAATCATTCCCGATATCTGGTGATGCAGGTAAACGATCAAGGCTGTGGTATCCCCAAAGAAAACCTGCCTTACATCTTTGACCGTTTTTATCGTGCTGATAAGGCCCGCAGCGGCAAAGAACACTTCGGATTAGGACTCAGCATTGCCAAAGAACTGGTGATACTCCATGGAGGAAACATCACAGTTGCCAACAATCCCGATGGCGGCAGCTGCTTCTCTGTCACACTTCCCGCCCAATCCTCCAAGGCTGAGTATCCCCAAACTTGATCGAAAAAACAGACAGAAGCACAGCACTTATATGAGGATTCCCCTGCCTGCGCAAAGGTACAGAACGCCGTTGCAAGCGGCGCCAGCACCGGAAAGGTGCCAAGTACCTTGGAGCAGGAAGGGGGCTTTCCTGACATTATCATCTCCAGACGGCGACTCGCCGCCCGATCAGCCCTCTTTATGTCTGTATTCATTCACGTAAATGCTGATAATACTGCTGCTGTTTCTGCCTGTTTTTATAGCATAACATATCTTATCCATATCTGCAAGATGCCTGTGTTAATATAAAAAGCATACAAAAACCTTCATCTGCCATACACAGACTCCCTATTCCAATGTCATTTAGTTAATTTTCTTAGAAGGTACGCCATGGAACAAGGAGCGGAAAAGGTCTGGTGATTTTTCCGGCCCTTTTCCGCTCCTTGTTCCATGGCTGAGTATTCTCTGAGCTAAACTTAATGACTTTGCTCCCCATTCTCATTGAATAACCAGCAAATCTATCGTATAATTGCTTTCATCATACATTCATGAACAAAGGAGATATTTCCATGAAACCAGCTCTCATTATCGGCTCCACTTGTGTAGATATCATTATCCACATTGACCATCTCCCCAAAACAGAAGAAAACCTGCATCCTCATTCCCAAACAATGGCACTCGGCGGCTGTGCTTACAATGTCGCCCATGCAATGCGCCTTTTCCATGCCCCTCACACGTTCATCACTCCCATTGGCAGCGGAATTTACGGCGACTATGTAGCCAGTCAGCTTACTCGTTTACAAATTCCTCTTTCTGTCCGTGTCCCGAATCAGGAAAACGGCTGTTGCTACTGCCTGGTAGAAGCCAGTGGAGAACGCACTTTTCTGTCTGTCCATGGCGCCGAATACACTTTTCAAAAGTCCTGGATGACGCCTTATCTAGCCGAAGACTATCAGTTTGTTTACGTCTGTGGCCTGGAAATCGAAGAGTCTACAGGAATCCAGCTGATTGAATACCTGGAAGAACATCCCTGCCTGAAAGTCTGCTATGCCCCAGGCCCCCGGGGAACAGCTCTTTCTTCCGAAAAAACCAGGCGAATGCTATCCCTTCATCCACTTCTTCATATTAACGAACCAGAGGCTCTGGCATTAAGCGGCTCGTCTACCTTTCAAAATGCTGCCGAATTTCTATATGCCCAGACCCAAAATACCGTCATCATCACGCTTGGAGAACAGGGAACTTATTGTAAAGAGAAAGATGGAAAAAGCTTTTTCATCCCCTCGGTCCCCTCGAAGAATGTCGTGGATACCATTGGCGCCGGTGATGCCCATATCGGAACCATACTTGCCCTGTTGACAAAAGGCTATTTTCTTAAGGAAGCCATTACCTGTGCAAACCTTGTTTCCGCGGCCGTGGTAGAAACTCCCGGCGCCACACTTTCTGCCGGACAGCTTCCCGCCGCCTTGTCTCAATATCTTAAGGCATAAAGCATAAAGTATAAAGCTTCCTTCCCCCAAGGCCAATGTTATTTAGTTCATTTTCTCAAGAGATACGCCATGGAACAAGGAGCGGGAAGCAGCGGGGAAGGGTCTGCTGCTTCCCGCTCCTTGTTCCATGGCTGAGTACTCTCAGGGCTAAACTTAATGACTACAATCCTAAAAATATTTAAGATTGGCTTTAAAAATATTCAGCCCTGGAGGAAGGGGCCGGAGGGCGGTCTGTCGGACAGGAACTTTTGACTTTTGCAGGGATTTAGGAAACCTTAAGCTTTTGGATTTTGCATTAAAACGAAAATACCCTCTGTCTGAGCGAAGCGAGTTTGGGTATTTTCGTTTTGTTTTTAGCAAAATTCAAAAACTTTAGGTTTTCTTAATCCCGAAACGGGAAAAAGTTCCTGTCCGACAGACCGCTCTCCGGCTCCTTCCTCCAGGGCGTACCCTCTGCCAACACACTTTCTTTATTTTATACTACACTCTTCAATCCTAACGTTTTCTCGATCACCAGCATCACCCCCAGGGTAATGACCATCAATAATGTCGCCAGGGCCGCAATGGTCGGATCAAAATGGTACTCTACATAGGACATCATCTCAATCGGCAGCATAGATACCCCCGCCTGGGTCAGAAACGCCGAAAGAGACACATTATTAAAGGAGTTGATCACTGCCATAATACAGGCTGATACAATTCCTGATTTGATATTTGGCAACAAGATATGAAAAAAAGTATAAATATTTCCTGCTCCCAAAATCCTTGCCGCCTCTTCCATGGAAAAATCAAAGTTTGCCAGGCTGGAAGTCACGACCCGCATCACATAAGGAATGGACAGGATCGTATGTCCGATCAGCAGGCTGGGCATCGCCGGCAGCTTAAACCGATTCACCACATAGCGAAGCATGACAAAGCCCAACACAATCACCGGGATCAATACTGGCGACAAAAACAAGCTCTTAATCAGCTCTTTTCCCCTGAAACGATAACGATTCAGGGCATAAGCCGCCGGCAGCCCCAAAAGCAGCGCCAGGAAAGTACCTGCAAAAGCGATAATAATACTGTTTTTCGCCGCACTTCCAAAGCTCTTTATCTGTATGATCTGATGATACCAGCGCAGAGTAAAGCCCTCTCCCGGAAATTTCAGATATGTGGTATCGCTAAAGGACGCCGCCATGATTACCAAAAGCGGCCCTATCAGAAACACATACACCAGCAATGTCACAAAAAACAAAGATTTGCTCTTTCTCATGGATAACTCCTTTATACGGGACTCCTATTGAACCGAGAACAATTCATTCCATTTGGCAATCCAGTCCGCCTTATTGGCATTGATCACAGACCAGTCAGGAATCAGCAGGTTATCAATCATTTCCTTTCCATAAGTAAAATTAGCCGCCTGTTCCGGAGTCAGTTCAACATCTGTTCTTACCGGTGCGTCCACTCCATCCAAAGCCTCAGCCAGCTGCACTTCCTGGGAGATATAGAAATCGACAAATGCCTGAGCCAACTCCTTGTTCTGGCATCCCTTGATGATATTTACTGCATTAAAGCCGCTATACACTCCCTCTGCCGGATCCACCCACACATAGTCATCAGAGGCGGACTGTGCGGCTGTATAGGAATAATCCAACAGCACGGCAACTGAGATTTCACCCTGGTTCAGCATGGTGATGGTGTCGTTGGCACTGGTATAGGTTTTCATAATATTGGGCTTTAGCTCCTCAAATTTTGCCAGGATTGCCTCATCATCCGTTCCTGGAGTCAGTCCGGCCATCTTTGCCACAGAATAATACATCAAAGGACCGGAAGTAGTAGTAATATCCGGAATTGCGATGGAATCTGCCAACTCCGGATTCCATAAATCCGCCCAAGAGGTAATCTCGATCGGGCAGGTGGACTTGTCATATACAATACCCAGACGGTTAAAGCTGTAAGCCGGGCCATAGCCCTCGCCGAAAGGAGCTTTGGCATTGTCATAAACGGCATCTAAATTGGTTAAGCTGGCCGTATCGACGGTATCAATCAGCCCGGCATCAATCAGGTCAGCGATAAAAGCATCTCCAATCACCACAATGTCATAATTCTCCGGCGACTCTTTGATCTTGGTCACGCGCTCTGCGTTCTTTCCGGTATCCACGATCAGCTCACAGCCGGTAGCTTCCATAAAGGGATCATAGATATTTTTCTGAACCAACTCTGCATTAAAGGAAAATGTGGAAATCCGCAGCTGCTGGCCCTCAAAGGACGGAAGCCCTGTGCCTGCCTCCTCGGTCTTGGGGGCATCCTCCCCACCCTCAGCCTTGCTTTCCGCCTCGCTGTTCTCCGCCGCCGGAGCCGCTGTAGTAGCAGCCGTCTCCGTTTTATCGGCACCGCCGCAGGCAGCCATGGAAAACGCCATAGCGGATGCCAGTACAACACATAACAGTTTCTTTTTCATAACCTCTTTTCTCCTTTTTCTTTTCTATAGAAAGCCCTTTTATAAAGGCGTTTCTAAATCAGATCTGCCAGTTATGCCGAAGCAACTCCTTCTAAAAGCTTATAACTGTTCGGGCAATCGGGATTGTCATCCATACCTGGCTACAACAAAATGATCTTGCCAGGAGCCAGGGACAGCGTTACCGAATCTCCAATCCGGTACACACTCTCCTGATCCGTGCTCACCTCAAACTCGCCGATCGCTGTGCGCACATTATACTGATTGCGTTTTCCCAGGAATGTACTTACCATGACTTCGCCGGACAAAGGATTCACCGCCTCTGAGCCCTCCGGCACAATCAGGATATCCTCCGGCCGAATGCATGCCCGGACAGAAGACCCGCTTCTGCCTCCCTCCGCCTGAATAAGGCTCCCATCCGGCAGCGCATATATGCCGTCCCTGCTGCCTGGCTTCAAATCCATAAAATTCTCAAAACCGACAAAACGGGCAATGAACTCCGTCTTCGGATGATTGTATATCACAGAAGGGCTGTCCATCTGTTCAATCACTCCATGGTTCATGATCGCCACCTTGTCCGAGATCGCAAAGCACTCCTCCTGATCATGCGTCACATAGATCGCCGTAAAGCCGAACTTCTGCTGAAGACGGCGAATCTCCACCCTCATCTTGACCCGCAATTTGGCATCCAGATTGCTCAGGGGCTCATCTAACAACAACAGATCCGGCTTGATAACCAGCGCCCTGGCCAGTGCCACCCGTTGTCTCTGGCCACCGGACATTTCCTTGGGGAACCGGCTCTCAAAGCCTCCCAAATCTACCGTCTTGAGCATCTCCATAACCTCTTTTTTGATCTGATCGGCCGGCAGCTTACGCATCTTAAGACCAAAAGCCACATTGTCAAATACGGTCATATGGGGAAATAACGCATAACTCTGGAACACAAATCCGAAATTCCGCTTATTGAGAGGCACCTGCGTATAATCCTTCCCGCCAAACATGAATTTACCAGACATTGGGGTGGAAAATCCCGCAATCAGCCGCAGCGTTGTGGTCTTTCCGCAGCCACTGGATCCCAACAGGGATACCAACTCCCCCTTCTTCACCTGAAAATCCAGATCCCTCAAAATCACATTCTTATCATATCCGGCAGTAATGCCCTGCAACTCCAAAAGCGCCATACCTTTTTCCTCCCTCAAATCGTCGGATTCAGCTTCCGGCTGACCTTGTTAATCACCGTAGATACTGCAATTGTCACCACAATCATAATCACCGCCACCACGGATGCCTGCGTCCAGTCTCCTAACGACATGGCCTGCTGGTAGATCATCGTTGCCAGCACACGGGTATCCGTGCCCCCCAAAAGCTGTGGCGTCGTATACGCGGTCAGGCATCCGGTAAATACCAGCACACTCCCTGTCACCAGGCCGGGGATGCTGAGAGGCAAAACCACATGGCGAAAGGTCCCCATTCGGGACGCCCCCAAACTGCCGGCAGCCAGATTCAGGTCTTCCGAAATATTGTCCATCACCCCAATCAATGATAAAATCATCAGGGGCAAAAACAGCTGAATAAAACCGACTACCATGGAAAATTCATTGTATAAAAGGCTGATCGGCTTTGCCACAATTCCCAAATTAACCAAAATCTCATTGACAATCCCCTTCTTTCCCAGCAAAACCATCCAGCTGAAAGAACGAATAACCGGGCTGGTAAACATGGGGAACACGGCCAGCGCCATCAATACCCCTTTGTTTTTCGAATATTTGGAAATATAATAAGCTGTGGGAAAACCTAATATGGCGCAGGCAGCGGTACTGATAAGGCTCAGGCGGATACTTCGCCAGAACACCTGCTTAAAGTAGGTGCTCTCCATCAGCGTCAGATAATTCGCCAGGGAAAACGCACCGCCCTCGTCCACAAAGGATTTGAATAACAAAGAAAACAAGGGTATCAGCATAAAGAACGCTAAGAACAGACAGCCTGGCAAAATAAACAGCCAGTAAATATTGGTTTTCTTCTCAAGCAAGGGGATTCCCACCTTTCTTTGATACATTTTAATGAAATTTTATAAAATTAAGATATCATTCCTGTCAGAAAATGTCAACGGGTTTTATCATATCTCAGCCTGATATTGCTCTGCCTGCCTTTGGAATTCTGCCATTTCCAGCCACAGGCGCCTTCTTTCCGCCGCCAGATCCACCTCCGTCAGCCGATGTCCCCGTACCAGCTGGCGTCCCTGCACCCACACACTGTCAACATTCGAGGCATTGGCGGAATATACAATCGCTGAATAAGGATTATAAACGGGAAACATATTGACGGATTGTGTTTCCAGAAGTACCAGATCCGCCCGCTTTCCTGCTTCGATGGAGCCAATCTCCCGCTCTGCTTTTAGCACCTCGGCTCCTCCCAGGGTTCCCAGCTCCACAATCTCTTTCGCCGGAAACGCGCTGCGATCGTGATATTTTGTCTTCTGCAGACAGGCAATCATTCTTAATTGCGTAAACAGATCCAGCGTATTTCCGGAGGACGGGCCATCCGTTCCCACCCCTACCTTCACGCCGGCTCTTCTCATATCCAATACCGGACAGATCCCTTTTCCCGCCTTGGTATTGGAACCCGGACAGTGGGCCACCTTTGTCCCCGTCCTGGCAAATATTTGAATATCTGTATCCGTCGTATGAATGCAGTGAACAGCGATCGTCCTTTCTCCCAGCACGCCCAGATCCTGCAAAAAGGCCACTGGTGTCTTGCCATACTCTTTCTCAAAATAGCTCATCTCATAATCCATTTCACTGACATGAAGCGTATATGGCACCTGATATTTCTCTGCCAGTCCATAGGCTTCTTTCAACATCTGAGGAGAACTGGTATTGGTGGCATGGGGCGCCACTAACGGATGGACCCGGTCATGTCCCTGCCACTTGCGGATCAACTCCTCACACAGCGCCAGCCCTCCATAAGGCTCTTTGCTGTCGCAGGTTTCCTGGCCAATCACGGTCTCTCCCACCCAGGCGCGAATCCCCAGCTCTTCACAGGCGCGGGCCACCTGATCTTCAAAGTAATACATATCCAGCACTGAGGTCACTCCGGATAATAAAAGCTCACAAACGGCATAACGGGCCGCCGTATAGACCAGCTCAGGAGTCATGGCCGCCAGCTCCAGGGGAAACAGAAAACGCCGTAAACGATCCGGGCAATCATCTCCCAGCGAGCGGAAGGGCACCATAGGAATATGGCTGTGGACGTTCACCATCCCCGGCATCAGGATACCGCCTTTGCCGTCAATCCGCAAATCGGCCTCCTGGCGGCAGCTTCCCTCTCCCACTGCCAGAATACGCTCCTCATCAAACAACACATAGCCCTCCGGCCACACATGCCTGCTGCCGTCCATAGTGACCACGGTTACTTTTTCAATCAATGTTCTCATATTCCTGCTCCCCTGATCCGTTATTCATTTTATCCATGCATTCTGCCCTCAGTGGACAAAGGGATACTCGCCCTTATCCGCCACTTTTAATTTGATTTCCGATCAATATATTCTGTCCGGATCTTCGAATATACAAATTTCTGGCTATGATATAGTCCGTAATATCCCGACAATGTAAAGCTGATAGCGATTCCCAGCGCAAAAAAAGGCATTGCCCCAAAGCCAAACAATTCAAAAGCCATAAATATTGTGGAGACCGGGCAATTCGTCACGCTGACAAACAGGCAGGCCATCCCTACTGCCGTACAGAGTCCAGAAGGCATCCCCAAAAGTGCTGCCATCGTATACCCGAATGTCGCTCCCACACAAAGTGTCGGCACGATTTCTCCTCCCTTAAATCCGGATCCCAGCGCCACAGCCGTAAAGAGAATCTTTACCAAAAACGCATAATAGGGTACAGTTTCCCCTTCAAAACACCGCTCAATCAGATGCAGGCCGCCTCCATTATAAAACCGGCTTTTAAAAATCATTGTCAGAACAATAAAGATTCCGCTTCCTGCCAGCACCCGCCAATAAGGACTGGGAAAATATTTTCGGTATAAAGATCCGCTTTTATGCATTGCCTGGCACAAAAGAATCCCGACAATGGCACAGAGAATTCCCAAAAGAACAGTCAATGCCGCTCCTTCAAAGTCAAAAACCGGCACCAGCCCAATATCATAATGCTCTGCCGCCAGTCCCAGCCTCCCCGCCACTGCCGCACCGATAAACGACGCAAATAAGCAAGGCACCAGGGCTGCATAATACATGATTCCGATGCTGACAACTTCCATGGAAAACACCCCTGCCGCCAGCGGCGTACCGAAAAGCGCCGAAAAACAGGCGCTCATCCCGCACATAATCGCAATCTTCCGATCCCTTTCATCCAGGCGCATCAGCTTTCCGGTCAGGTTCCCTAAGGTACCGCCCAGCTGCAAAGCCGCGCCCTCCCTTCCTGCCGACGCACTGACCACATGGCTTAAAATTGAAGATACAAAAATCAAGGGAGCCGTAATCACAGGAATCTCCTGATGGGCAGATACGGATTCCAATATCAGATCCGTTCCCCGATTCTTTTCCTCATGGCCGATCTGATAGAGCCACACAATCAACAAGCCTGCCACCGGCATAAAAAATACGGTCCAGTGAAATTGCTGCCACAGCTTAGTAGCCAATATCACTCCATGGCCGAACACAGCTCCCACCACGCCCACTGCCGCACCGATAATCACAGATATGAACGTCCATTTCATAAAATAATGAATATTATCTGCCAACGGCGTCTTCACCCAGCCGGTATGCCCCGGTTCTTCCGGCCTGTGTTCTTCCCTTGCCTGTCCCTCTTCCTCATATTCCTCTTGCATAAAATCCTCCCCTTATTGTCGCTTCTTCCTCTTACATGCCCTTTGACTTTACCAGCTTTGGCCGGTATCCCTCGTCGTTCAGCCTCTGGACAATCTGATTTTTATGAACCGTTCCCTCCGCCTCCAGGGTAATCCGCAGCTCCACGGCCGCACTCCGGTTGATACTGATAAACTGGTTATGCTCCAACTTGATGACATTTCCCTTTTCCTCCGCCAGCAGGGAAGAAACCTTTGCCAATTCTCCCGGCTTATCCGGCAGCAGAACTGATACCGTAAAGATCCGATCCCGCTGAATCAGCCCATGCTGCACTACGGAAGACATCGTGATCACGTCCATATTACCGCCGCTCAGAATTGATACGATCTTCTTCTTCTTCACATCCATATGCTTCAGTGCAGCCACCGTCAAAAGTCCCGAATTTTCCACGATCATTTTATGGTTTTCCACCATATCCAAAAATGATACAATCAGCTCGGAATCCTCTATTGTTATCACATCGTCCACATTCTCCTGCAAATAGGGAAACAGCTTCTCCCCCGGACGATGTACGGCCGTACCGTCTGCGATGGTGCTGACTGTGGGAAGCGTCATCACTTTTCCGGCCTTTAAAGACGCCTGCAGGCAATTAGCTCCCGAAGGCTCCACGGCAATCACCTTAATCTTGGGATTCAGCAGCTTTGCCAGGGTAGAAACCCCGGCGCACAAACCGCCGCCCCCCACCGGCACCAAAATATAATCCACTGTGGGCAGCTCTTTGATAATTTCCATGGCAATGCTGCCCTGGCCTGCCGCCACGTCAAGATCATCAAAAGGATGGACAAAGGTATATCCATGCTCTTCTGCCAGTTGGTAGGCATGGGCACAGGCTTCATCGAAGTCATTTCCGAAAAGGACCACCTCCGCCCCATAGTTTTTCGTGCGGTTCACTTTAATGAGCGGAGTCGTGGTGGGCATCACAATCACAGCCCGGATCCCGGCCAGCTTGGCAGCATAAGCCACTCCCTGGGCATGGTTCCCCGCCGATGCCGTGATCAGTCCCCGTTCTTTTTCCTCCGAACTTAAAGTGCTGATCTTATAAAACGCTCCCCGAACCTTATAGGCTCCGGTATACTGCATATTTTCCGGCTTAAAATAAATTTTGTTCCCCGTCTGGGCCGAAAAATACTCGCTGTATACCAGCTTGGTCTCCTGGGTAACCTTTTGTACCTCCTCTGAGGCCTCCTCGAATTTTTCTAATGTCAGCTCTTCCATCCGTATTTCCTCTTTTCTAAAATTATATTTAGCAGCAAAACCTTTGATAAGGTCAGCCTTCTCTCACCTGAAACAATGCATTCACAAAATCTTGGGAATCAAACTTTTGCAGATCATCAATTTTTTCTCCCACTCCCACATATTTCACCGGAATTCCCAGCTCTGACTGAATTGCCACTGCAATCCCGCCCTTCGCCGTCCCGTCTAACTTCGTCAGGATAATACCAGTAATATCCGCCACCTCCATAAATTGCCTGGCCTGGGAAAGCGCGTTCTGTCCCGTGGTCCCATCCAGCACCACCAACGTTTCCCGATAAGCGCCCGGATATTCCTTGTCAATGATCCGGTTGATTTTTTTCAGCTCTTCCATCAGGTTTTTCTTATTGTGAAGCCGTCCCGCCGTATCGCAGATCAACACGTCTGCCTTCCGGGACTTGGCCGCGGCCACTGCATCATAGATCACCGCCGCCGGATCCGAACCCTCCTGTTGGGCGATTAGTTCTACTCCGGCCCGATTAGCCCATTCCGTCAGCTGCTCAATAGCCGCTGCCCGGAACGTATCCGCCGCTGCCAGAATCACCCGTTTGCCATCGTCTTTCAGCTGGCCTGCCAGCTTGCCCACAGAAGTCGTCTTTCCCACTCCGTTGACGCCGATCACCAGCACCACAGAAGTACGGTTCTCAAACTCATAGGCATTTTCCCCCAGATTCATCTGATCCTTGATAGAATCGATCAACAGCTGGCGGCATTCTCCCGGCTCCTTGATGTGCTGTTCCTTTACCCGCTTGCGCAGATCCTCCATAATCAGCATGGTGGTCTTTATCCCCAGATCCCCAATGATCAGAGTCTCCTCCAGCTCCTCATAAAAATCCTCATCAATCGCGGAAAACCCGCTAAAAATCGAATCCATTCCGGACACAATATTATCTCTGGTCTTGGCCAGCCCGTCCACCAGCCGGCTGAAAAATCCTTTTTTCTTTTCTTCCATATCCTATATGCTCCTTTTTGCTTCAAGCTCTTCTTTAAATCAGCCTTTACCCATCCAGCTGATCCTCTATCAGATTCACCGACACCAGCGTGGATACCCCTTTTTCCTGCATGGTAATTCCATAAAGCCGATCCGAGGCAACCATCGTCCCCCGCCGGTGGGTTATCACAATGAACTGGGTATTTTTAATCAGCTTATGCAGATAACCGGCAAAACGATCTACATTGGAGTCATCCAGCGCCGCCTCAATCTCATCGAGCAGGCAAAAAGGCGACGGCTTTAAATTCTGTATCGCAAACAATAAAGAAATCGCCGTCAATGCTTTTTCTCCTCCGGATAACTGCATCATATTCTGCAGCTTCTTTCCCGGCGGCTGAGCAATGATCTGGATTCCTGCTTCCAGAATATCTTCCCCTTCCATCAGATCAAGAGTTCCGTGTCCCCCGCCAAACAGCTCCTTAAACACCCGGTCAAATTCACTTCGTATTTCCTTAAACTTCTCTTCAAACTGCCGCCTCATCCCAGTATCCAGCTCTTCTATGATCTGAAGAAGCGTCTGTTCCGCCTCCACCAAATCATCATGCTGCGTCTTCATAAATTCATAACGGCCGGAAATCTCCTTATAATCTTCAATAGCATTGACATTGACATTTCCCAATGCCCGGATGCCGCTCTTTAACTCATCAATCCTGGCCCGTACCTCAGAAATCACCATCAGATCCGGATTCCGCAAAGACTCTGCTGTCGTGAAGGTCAGCTCATACTCACTCCACATATAGTTCACATGGTTTTCCAGCTTCTCCTCCAGCTTTTCCTTCTGGCTCTGCAGCCGGAATAAGTCCTTATCCAGACGGCCGGTCCGCTCTGTCAACTCTTCGCGCTTCTGAAAAATACGCTTTTGCTCCTGAGACTTACCCTCTTTTTCGCTTCCCAGCTCTTCCAGCTTCTCAGCCAGCTGTTCCCGAAGGGTGATCGCCGCTTCAATGCGTTCCTTCAACTCCCCGATCTGTCGCTGCTTTTCTTCAATTACCAGCCTGGAATCTCCGGTTCCCGTTTTCAGGCCGGCCAGCTCTTCCTCCTGCCTCTGAATTTCCTCTCTGACCCGGCGGATATTCTCCGTCACGAAATCCACCTGTTGCTTTAAGCCGGCGGCCCGTAAGCGAATCGCTTCCAGCTCATGTGCCAGCGTTTCTCTCGCTTGCCTGGCCTGTTCCATCTGCCCGGAAAGCTGTTCCACCTCCCGGTTTACCTGCTCATTCTGCCGGCGCAGCTGTTCCGAATCCTGGACTATCTGCCGGCGGTTCTGTTCGATCTCCCCAAGCTGTTCCTCCAACTGCTGATTCTCCAGTACCAAATCGCGGGAAGAATCCTGGATTTCCTCCTTTTTTTCCTCCAATTGGCTGATATTTAGCTCCAGCGTATTCTGGTTCAGAGATTCCTGATGATACTCCTCGCGGATTTTCTCCAGCTCTTCTCTCTTTTCCGCCAGCATCCCCTCATTCATCTTCAGCTCTTCCTGCAGCCGTTCTGCCAGGGATAATGCCTTTTTACAGATGCCGTCCAACTCCTCCAGCTCCCGCTTTCTTCCCAGCAGGTTACTGGAATTTTTAAACGCGCCGCCCGTCATAGAACCTCCGGCACTTAAAAGCTCGCCCTCCAAAGTCACAATGCGCAAGGAATATTTATATTTTCTGGCCACGGCAATGGCCTGATCAATCGTAACCGCCACCACCACCCGGCCTAAAAGATATTTTGCCAGCACCTGATATTCCGGCTTTACCTGAACCAGCTCACTGGCCAGGCCGATCACTCCCGGCTCTTTCAGCGCCTCCGGCTGGGAAAAGCCTCCCCGCTGTCCGATACTGGTTAAAGGCAGGAATGTCACCCGACCGTATTTATTTTTCTTTAAATATTCAATCAGCTGCTTGGCCGTCTGATCCGAATCGGTCACCACATTTTGAATGCTGCCACCCAATGCCGTCTCAATCGCCGTCTCATATTGCCGCTCTGTCGTGATCAGATCTGCCACCACGCCATGAATGCCATGAACCCGGTCCCGCACCTCCATCACCTTGCGGATACTATTGCCGTATCCCTCGTAGCGTTCCGCCAGATTTCGCAGAGATTCCAGGCGCGTTGTCGCTCTCTGATACTCCTGCTGCCTTTCATTCAATCCCCGGGTCAGACGCCGTACCTCTTGCTCACAGCGTTCCATCTCCGCCTCACAAGCGGTCTGTCCGGCCAACAGCTCCGCTAACCGCTGTCCGGAAGCCGCTAATTTCTGCCGCTCCTTTTGCAGCAGCTCCTCCTGTACCGACTCGTCGCTCTTATAACGCAAAAGCCGCTGGCATACCTCAGAATGCCGCACCTGTACCTGCTCCGACATCGCTTCATAGCGCTGCTCCCTGGCAGTCAGGGAAGCTTTCTCATTGAGGCCATCGATGATATTGCCCTTTCCCGCCTCGATCCGCTGATCGAGCAGCATGATCTTTTCATCTTCCTGGCGCAGCCGCTCCTCCGCTGTCAAAAGCTCTTGATTACTGGCTGCCGCCTGTTTTCGGATCCCAGCACTGTCCTTCTCATAACCGGTAACCTGGCTCTCTTTTTGTTCCCGCTCTCTCTGGATAGCCGCCATACGGGCGTTGATATGATCGGCGTTCATCCGCTCCGTATTAATCTGCTCGTGAAGTACATTGATCTGGCCCTCGAGGCTTCCCTTCTCCATCTCTGCCTGGCTCAGCTGCTCCCGCTTTTTGCCGACCTCTGCCTCGAGCCGGCCCAGTTCCTGCTCCAGGCGATCATAGGAAGCCTTTTCTTCCTCCATTTGACGGGCCATCTCCTGCATGTCCTGGGAAACTATCGTCTCTTTTTTCTCTACATCGCTCAGCTGGGTACGAATCCCCTCCGATTCCATCAGGAAAAGATTTACATCGTAAATCTTGAGCTGCTCCTTCAGGCTTAAATATTTTCGGGCGGCTTCGGATTGCCTGGCCAGAGGACCCACCTGTTTTTCCAGCTCTGCCAGAATATCACTGACACGCACCAGATTCTGCTTCTCATCCTCCAGCTTTTTCTGCGCTATCAGCTTGCGCCGCTTAAATTTGACAATTCCGGCGGCCTCATCAAACAGCTCCCGCCGTTCCTCCGGTTTCCCGCTCAAGATTTTATCAATTTGCCCCTGACCGATGATCGAGTACCCTTCCTTGCCGATTCCGGTATCATAAAACAGCTCATTGATATCCTTCAACCGGCAGGCACTGCCGTTAATCCGGTACTCGCTCTCCCCGGAACGGTACAGGCGGCGGGCCACAGTGACTTCATCATAATCAATAGCCAGCTGATGATCGGAATTATCCAATGTGATCGCCACATAAGCAAAGCCCTGAGGCTTTCGCAGCTCTGTACCAGCAAAAATCACATCCTGCATACTGGCGCCCCGCAGCTGCTTGATGCGCTGCTCTCCCAAAACCCAGCGGACCGCATCTGCCACATTGCTCTTGCCACTGCCATTCGGACCCACGATCCCGGTGATGCCGTTGTGAAATTCAAAGGTGATCTTATTGGCAAAGGATTTGAACCCTTGTATTTCGATACTCTTTAAGTACATATATGCTCCTTCAGTTTCAGTATTCCCCGGTAGGCAGCAACCTGCTCCGCCGCTTTCTTGGTCCTGCCGCTTCCTCTACCGATCTCCTCTCCATTGAGCATAGCCATCACTTCAAATACCTTACGATGATCGGGCCCTTCCTCTTTTAATATCTTATACTCAAGAAGCTGCCCGCCCTCCCCGGCCTGCACGATTTCCTGCAGGATAGTCTTGCTATCATAAAAGAGCTGTTTATGCTCCAAATCGTTCAGCACAAACTGGTGAACGAACTCTTTTGCATTAGCAAAACCACCATCCAGATAGATTGCTCCGATCAATGCCTCCATAGCATCCGACACTACGGAATCGCGATTTCTTCCGCCAGTGGCTTCCTCTCCCTTTCCCAAGAGAAGGTAGGCACCCAATCCGATCTCCGATGCACAGTAGGCCAATGTAGGCTCACAGACCAGGCTTGCCCGAATCTTTGTCAGCTCTCCCTCCGGCTTGTCCTGATACTGCCAGTACAAAAAATCGCTGGATACCACTTCCAGCACGGCATCCCCCAAAAACTCCAGCCGCTCGTTGCAATTCAGCTTATCGATATGATGCTCATTGGCAAAAGAACTATGGATCATCGCCTGGCGCAGCAGCTTCTTCTGCCGGAACGAATAACCAATCCTTTTCTCTAATTCCTTCAAGTCCCGATTCATATGCTTTCCTTTCCGTCTTACAGGGAGAGGGCGCTACCCAGGCTCTCCTGCGACGCGCCCTCCTCCTTTCTATTTGTATGCACTCTTTTCGGTTACTGCTCACCGGCAGGTCGGTAAAACATGTCCCTGCCAGTGCCTGGCACGTTCATAATTGAACTGGCAGCGCACTAATTCAGTGCATTCTTAATCTGTTCCACCGCATCACCCACTGTGACAATCTGCTCCGCCGCGTCGCTGGGAATCTCAATATCAAATTCCTCTTCGATTCCCATGACAATCTGGAAAATGTCCAGTGAATCTGCTCCCAGATCTTCCACGAATGTGGTATCCATCGTGATTTCCCCTGTTTCCACATTCAATACCTCGGCAATAATTCCCTGCAGCTTCTCAAATTCCATCCCTTTCTCTCCTTTCTTTTATTTATTTTGTGGCAGTCCAAAATTTGAACTGTTACTCACGATTCTTTGGCTTCCAGGCTTTCTTTAATTTTCTCGTTAATCTTTTGTTCTTTAAATGTCACACACTGAATGATAGAATTGCTTACTTCCCGTGCTCCGGCACTGCCGTGCGTCTTCACTACCAAGCCCTTCAGCCCCAAAAGCGGCGCCCCGCCATACCGGGATGCATCAAAAGCCTTCAATGTCTCCTTCAGGGCCGGTTTCACCAGCAGCGCTCCTAACTTACTGCGAAAACTGCTCATCATCCCCCTTTTAACCATCGAAATCAAGGTCGCCCCTGTCCCTTCATAAAGCTTTAAAATCACATTGCCGGTAAATGCCTCACACACGATTACATCTGCTCCGCCATGAGGAATCTCCCGTGCTTCAATACTGCCGGTAAAGTTGATGTCCCGGCATTCTTTCAGCAGGGGAAAGGTCTCTTTTACCAGCGCATTGCCCTTCTCCTCCTCAGCACCAATATTGACAATCCCTACCCGTGGTTTTGGAATCCCAATCACATGCTCCATGTAGATCGACCCCATCTGGGCAAACTGTACCAGATGAGAGGGGCGGGCGTCGACATTTGCCCCGCTGTCCAGCAGTAGGGAGACTCCCTTTTCCGTAGGAATCAGCGCCCCAAAGGGCGGCCGCTCCACTCCTTTCAGACGGCCGACGATCACCTGCCCGCCAACCAGGATAGCCCCGGAGCTTCCGGCTGACACAAAGGCATCCGCTTCCCCGGCCTTTACCAGATTCATCCCTACTACAATCGACGAATCCTTCTTCCGGCGTACGGCATTGACCGGCGGTTCCTCCGTCTCGATCACTTCTGATGCCGGAATCAGCTGCACCTGCTTCTTCGGATATGTGTGGCGGGAAAGCTCCTTCGTCACCACATCCTCCTTCCCTACCAGCAGTACCTGAATATCCGCCCTGTGGGATACCGCATCCACCACGCCCTTCACAATCTCGCCAGGCGCATGATCGCCACCCATCGCATCTACTGCCACTTTAATCATACCGTTCTCCTCTCCCGTTTTAAAACAGTCTTTCCATTCCCTCCTTACTATACTAAATAATGTTTTATAAATCAACAGGAAATTCACATACGATGCCATGACTATTTATCTAGCAAAAAGCTTCGGCCAGGTGAATTTGCCTTTGCCGAAGCATGACGAATGTATGGAGGGGACGCCAGGAAGAAAGGAGCGGGCAGAGGGATAAGGCGGCGGCAATGGGTTTGCCTGCTTCGCTGTTTCGGGATGTAAGAAGTTCTAAAATCTCCGGATTTTGCTAAGTGCGAAATGAAAATGCCCAAACTCGCTTCGCTCAGACAGTGTGCATTTTCATTTCAACGCAAACTCCGCAAATTTAAGAACTTCTATCATCCCTGCAAATGCGAAGCAGGCAAACCCATTGCCGCCGCCTTATCCCTCTGCCCGCTCCTTTCTTCCTGGCTGGTTTTCTCAGTTTTTATTCCTTTTTATCTGGAGCTTTTTCATAATGATTTTTTCATAAATAAAACTGGTTCTAAATATTTCTTCTATGGATTATTTCCGATTCTGCTAAATTATATTTTATGACCTCGGGAATATTCAGCCTTGGAGGAGGAAGGATTAAAATTTTAAAGCCCGGATGTCCTGTAAAGTCTCTCCATAGGATCGCTTCTTTCCAAACAGGAGGGTCGTCCCCAGTACAAAGCCTTTTACGCCTCTCGGGGCGTATTCCAGAATCTTGTCGGCGCTGCAGGCCCCGTCCCAGTAGATTTCAAAGTGCATCTCATCCTTCAAAGACAGCAGCTTGGTGTACTTTTTTCCGACATAGGGGAGATACATCTGCCCGGCATTTCCCGGGTTTACCGACATGACCAGTACTTTTTTTACAATCCGTAACATTTCCATGACCGTCTCTATGCTAGTTCCCGGGTTGATCGCAATGCCGGGGATCATGCCGGCATGGATGATTTTCTGTAAGGTGGTGGAGGGATGATACTCTGCCTCCGGATGGATATATACCGTGTCTCCTGTCCGGAGCCGTTCCAGAAAGAGATGGATGTTATTGTTGGGATGCTCGATCATCAGGTGCACGTCCAGCGGCTTTTGAGCCACGGACGCAATATATGCCATGTCGTTTAATGACATGGCAAAGTTCGGTACATACCGTCCGTCCATGATATCGATATGGAACGAATCGATGCCCCCGGCTTCCAGATTTTTTACTTCTTGCTCCAGGCAGCCATAGTTGGCGCACATCATGGAGGCAGTTAATTCAAAGTTCACATTATTCTCCTTATCTGTGGGGATTTACAGACAATCGTTTCATTGCCAAAACCATGGATTCTGCTCAATGCCCAGATCTGTTTTTTACAGCCTCCACCAATTCAGTCCCGATTCCTCAAGTGTCGCAATGTCATAGATCCCTTTGACATCAATCAGGACCCGGCTTTCTTTCTCTGACGTCTGTCGGTATAAGCGTTTGATGTCCTCCAGCCTCAGCCTTTTAAATTCCTCATGAGCTACTGCCACGATCACACAGTCGGCATGTTTTACTTCTTCCAGGCGGGTCAGGGTTACCCCGTATTCTTTTAAGGCGTCGCTCTCCTTGGCCCATGGATCCACTACCGTCGGCCCGATCCCGAATTCCTGGAAGCATTGCAGGATATCAGCCACCTTGCTGTTGCGGATATCCGGGCAGTTTTCTTTAAAGGTAAGGCCGAGTATGACCACATGGGATTTTTTCGGCGCCTGCCCAGCCTCAATCATTTTCCGGATGGCTGCATTTGCCACATACCGTCCCATACTGTCATTGACAATCCGGCCGTTGAGGATAATCTGGCTATGGTACCCCAGCTTTTCTGCTTCATAGGTAAAGTAATACGGATCCACCCCGATACAGTGGCCCCCCACCAGCCCCGGGCGGAACCCCAGTGCGTTCCATTTCGTGTTCATCCCGTCCACTACTTCGTTGGTATCGATCCCCATGCGGTCAAAGACCATCGCCAATTCATTCATGAAGGCAATGTTGATATCCCGCTGGCTGTTTTCCACTACCTTGATGGCTTCCGCTGTCTTGATACTGGATACCGGGCAGGTGCCGGCTTCTATCACCAGATCATAAACCTTCTGAATCTCGCCCAATGCTTCTTCATCCATTCCCGAGACAATCTTTTTTATATTTTCCAGGCGGTGGATTTTATCCCCCGGATTGATTCTCTCCGGGGAATATCCTACCTTAAAGTCCGCCCCGCATTGCAGCCCCGATTCCTCTTCCAGGATCGGGATGCATACGTTTTCTGTAACCCCCGGATAGACAGTGGACTCATATACCACAATCGATCCTTTCGTCAGATTTCTTCCCACAATCCGGCTGGCCCCCTCGACCGGGGACAGATCCGGGGTATGGTCCTGGTTCACCGGGGTCGGCACGGCTATGATGTGAAACCGCGCCTCCCGTAATTTTTCCTCTTCGCTGGTAAATTCCACCGTAGTGTTTTGGATTGCCTCGTCCCCTACTTCATGCGTCGGGTCGATTCCTTTTTGGTATAGGGCAATTTTTTCCTGGTTCAGATCATAGCCGATTACCTTTACCTTCTTGGCAAAGGCAACCGCGATCGGCATTCCCACATAGCCCAGGCCTACCAGGGATATCTTTTCTTTTTGCGCAACGATGGCCTGATATAATGACATTGGAAAATCTCCCTTCCGTATTTCTCTTATTTTTCGGTTGAAAGCCGGTAGAGCTGTTCATACCGGCTGGCGGCTTTTTCATTGGCCCGTTTCATCTTCTCATCCAGCCACCCGCCATGAAACCGGTGAATGGCATATGTATGTTCGGTGAGATTCGTATGCCCCGACATGTAATCATAGGGGTGGAAATAATCATAGGCATAAAGATTCATCCCCTCAATGTTCTGGGTGGTGCCATCCATCCGGTAGCCGTTTTTTAAGGCAGTCCTGGTATCATAAAATCCACAGGTGACTGGGTTGGGCCTGCCGTTTTGGTCCAGAAATCTTACCGTCTCCCTGGCCTTTAAAAATTCCCCGATCATCCGGTGCCCCTTTACGGCGCCGCTGCCTCCCCCGAAGTTTACCACCTGCCACTTTTCCACCCCGCAAAACGCCTCTTGGTATAGCAGTGGATCCAGGCTTTTGATGACCTCGACATCCGTATCCATATAGATGCCCCCATACTGGTACAGAATATCCAGCCGGGCATAGTCCGGCACAAACCCATAGGCCCCTCTTTCATACGCATCCCGCATATAGGCATGCTTTGCGATATCGTAATTGCTCTCATCCCACCGGACTACCTCATAGTCCGGGCAATACCGTCGCCAGCTGTCGATGCACTGCTGCAGGTTTGGAGGGATCGGTTTTTTCCCCAGCCACATATAATGAATCGTTTTCGGGATCCGGGGCTTGTCCGATAACACCGGCTCCCCACAGGAAACCCCGCTGCAAAAATTATGGATGCACATCATAGGCATGAGAAAGCAGGTCATATTCTCCGTGCACGGCATGCGCCCTAATTGCTCCAGGGCTTCGGCATACCGGCTGATGGCTACGAGAATGACAATATTTTCCCCGGCATCGGTCAACCATTCCACCGGCTCAACCATAACCCTCCGGTTTCCGATATCGATGGTCCGGGTTGGTTCCCTGCGGTTATTATCGAGGTAGCATATCACTTGATCCTGCAATTGGTATTGGTGCAAAATTTCCGGGACGGTGACGGTGCCGATGACACCGGCTCCGAATACGACAATTTTGCTGCCAGCCTGCTGTACCTGCCTGGCAAATTCAGAAAAATCACAACAGCGAAGTCTCATTTTCCCCTGCTCCTGTTTCTCTTCACTTTCTCGTAAAAGCGTTCCAGTTCCTTCTGGCTGGATCGCATGGTCAGGCCATGCTTCTGTAAAAAATCATCCGCGATTTTTATCTGGCAGGCCTCTTTTATCTGACCGGCAATATCCCCTGCCAGATCCAAGCGGATACCAACCTGGTATTGTTCCACAAAATCTACATAAGACTGAATATCCCCCACGATTACCGGGAGCCGGGCATTTAAGTATTCATATACTTTATTGGCCGTCCCGGTCTCTAAGAACATACGGTTCTGACCGGTCACATGGAATACCGCAAGCCCGCAGTCATACCGGGTCATTTCCCGAACCAGTTCCTCACTTCCCTTGTTGCCTTCATAGTGGAGATACGGGCTCTGTTCTTCCAGCTGCCGGCAGTATGCCGGATCGGACTGGGAATAAAAATGGATATGGATTCCCCGCGAGGCAATCTCTTTCCATATGTTTTCAAAGTACCGGTGATGGTTTTTATTTCCGCCAACGATCCCGCCTTCATAGACGCAGTGAATTTCCTGATCCGCCTCGCTAAGCTTTCTCTGGGGCGTCCCAATATCGACAGGGTCCAGGATCCGGTTTTCCAGCACATAGACTTCCCGGTCTGCCAAGCCATACTTTTTCCTGGCAATCTCTGCCGCCCCGGATGAGGTATAGAGGTTCCCATCGGCGTACTGATTGGCCAGATATTCCAATGCCAGGATTTCCACACTCACATGGCTGCGGATGCTTTGCATGTCGTGGGTATCAAAAACGACGGGCTTGTCAGTTACCCGCGCGATATTGGCTAATAAATCTGGTTCATTGGAGCAGTGGAGGAGATCAAACTCACTGTTCCCGATAAAGTCTACAATCCCGTTTATGGAGGAAAATCCCCATATTTGATCGTAAGTATCCGCCCATTGCCGGTTGGCGTCATTCGGGGGCGCTAAGGTATATAACAGGAAAACGCGGTACCCGGCGTCTTTCATGATCCTGGCGATTTTATGGGTGCGGATACAGGCGGCATTCTGAATATACAGGATATTTTTTTCCGGCCCTTTTTTCCGATAATATTCATAGTCATTCAGTTCTACCGGCATCATGGTTTCCTGTGGCCCGCTATGATACAGCAGGCCTTCCAGCATGACATAATAACTCGTAATGCCCAGCTGCATGAGCTGGTGGCTGATGGCGCCGTACTCCCTGGTGCATAGGATAATATCCGTTTCATCGGTATAATAATCGGGCAATTCGCGATAAGAAATGACGGATATCCCGCACAGGTAAGTTCCGGATAAAGAAGGGTTGTTATCTACAAAACCAATCAGTTCATACTTATCGTGCAGCTTTGCCCAGGCATTCCTGCCGTAGAACCCGGCGCCGAATAGAAGGAGCTTTTTCTTTAGGTTATTTTGTTTCCATGATGGTTGTTGTAATGTCATGTTTGTCACCTGTTGTTTGGATTCTGTTTTTAAAATTAAAAATCAAATTCTCTTTTCTACTATATAAATTTCTTTTATTTCTCAACCACATAATCTTCATGCTGATGTGTCGGAGCAGACATAATTGCCTCAAATTCTTCGTCGCTAATTTTCATATTCCGCTTTATAATAGATATGTAATCTTCCATCTGTTTCTCATCATACAGCGGCTCGGACAGTTGTCTAAGCGCTTCCTCTCGAGTCATCTGTCCACTTACTATCATACTTGATAAATGAGAGGTTCTCTTATCCACACCAAACTTTTTAGGGAACCAGTATAATTGAGCAAAAGCTGTAAGTATATTCTCTAAATGTTTTCTTCCATAATATTCAAAACCGCAATAATCCTTTAGCTCCCTAAATGCCCGATCTCTATTATAATCAATATAATCTAATGGCCTTGGAGATTTTAATCCCAGCAAACGGCTATTAACATTTCTTTGACTGGTGGATAGAAATTCCAATTTGTCAAGAGGCTCTTTACCAAATTTATTATGAATATCTATGAGATTATCCATATCATAGGCGGTATGTGTATTTCCTCTTTGCAAAATGCACTCAAGTGCAAAATTTCCACCAGACAAAAAATACTGCATATGATATTCCCTCATTTTTTTATAAATAAAAGCAAACAGTATATTATCCTGGGGAACTGCTATATTAGGTACCCCGGCTTTCATATAGGAGAGAGTTAAATCATTGTATTGTATCGGATCCGGCTTAATCACCTCATAATCAAATCCTGTTGCTGAAATTAATCTTGAAATATTTAATTTTGATATTTCTGTATCATATCCATCGTCAATATGTACTGCCAGTACTTTTAATCCCCATTTTGCTCCCAAATAGGCAAGATATGAGGAATCCAGTCCTCCGGAAATTCCCATAATACAATCATATTTTTTGTTTTGGCCAAATTTCTTTACTTCACTTAACAGTTCTGCCAGTTTTTTTTGACCTTCCTCGTTGGGAAAATAGATCTTACCTATATTTTGAATTGCCCTGGTACAATAATTACAATACCCATTTTCATCAAATCGAATATAACTATCTGATGAATCGTCCATAATACATCTTGTGCATCTTATCATTGCTTTTCCGCCTTTCTTTCACTTTTTCATGGATTTTTTTGTTTCTTTTGTTCTATAGCCTGATTATAAAAATCTAAAAGTCCTTGTATCTTGCTTTCAAAGGTAAATCCCTTTTCCTGGAGTATTCTCTCTTTGATTTTTATCTCCGCAATTGTCCGCATTTGCGAATAGAGTTCCCTATCCATGTTAACTTGTCTTCCGAAGCCATTTTCTTCAGCAAATATGCGATGACATTCCACATTTCCTACCGCTACCGGAATTCCTGCATTTACATATTCATATAATTTATTAGGTGATGAATGCTCCAGGTAAAGCTTATTACTGTCATTCGTATTATATATACACAGGCCAATATCATACTTCGATAATTCTACCGAAAGCTGCTTGGAGGATAAATTTCCTTCAAAGTGAATTTTTGGATTCATTGACTCTAAATAATGACAATAATTTATATCATAATTAGTATAAAAGTGCACATGGATTCCCGACTTAGCCAGTTTCAACCAAATTTCTTCAAAATATCGTTTGCTTGCTTTATCCCCCTCTAAAATAGCCCCTTCATAAACGCAATGCAGTTCTCCATCGAAACGGCTTATTTTCTCCTTTTTTTTATGCGGAATCAGCTCCTCGGAAGTAAAATTCTCAAGCACATAAGTCTTGTCCCAGGAGAGCCCAAATCTTCTTATCGCCTCATTTCGCAATCCTTCTGTCGGATAAACCACTCCGGAAGCTTCTTTATGAGCAATATACTCTAGTGTCAATTCTTCTGGAAACATAGTTCTGTTTGAACTGCTCAAATCATGGCAATCGTGTATAATCGGTTTATTTGATCTAGCTAAAAGTGCTGTTATGTAATCAGGCTCACTGGAACTATGTACAAGATCAAAATCACTATTATCTATAAAGTCCTGCAAAGCCTGTATTGACATAAAAGAATAGATATCTTCGTAAATATTCGCATACTCGGAGTCAATATCATAGGGAGAAAATTTCAAATATGCCAAATGAACTTTTTTTCCTGTCTTTTTTACAGCTTTGGCTGTCTTATGATCCCGGATTCCGGCAGTTGCTGATACAAAAAGAATATGTGTTTCTTCTTTCTTATTCTTTTTATAATACATGCCTGTATTTTCTTTATAAGGAAATAATCCATCTGCCGAATAAAAAAATGTTTTTTTCCAAATATAAATATTTTTTACTTGGAGACTCCTTAACTGCTCAACGATTTCCTGTCCGTTTTCTACTGCAACAAAAACATCAGCGTTTTCTTTCTTTAATAATTCAGGAATTTCAATAGGTTGAACAATAGGTATACCTTCTTTTTTACTTTCCCATAATGCCCCATTATTATCAGACCATGCCAATATACAATATTGATTTTTTAATTTCTTATAAGTTGCTGTTCCAATTTTTCCGCATCCAAAAATGATCGCATTTTTCATCATAATCCTTTATTTCTGCAATAAGCTCATATTAATAATTAGTGATGACACATAATAACATATTCTCGCAATATCTCTTATTTTATTTCTAACATTCCAATACTTTTTTTATTACATTATCAAAAACATTATTGAAATTTTCTTTTGATAACTCTTTTTTTACATAATTACTTATATCAATATCTGGGCATGGCGGTGTTCCTAATATTTTTTCAAGTTCACTACATATAGCTTCTTTTGAATCCACATAAATCACTCCATAATATTGGTTATTCCAAATTACCTTTTTTCCTTTTATAAGTCCCTCTATAACAGACATTGATAAACCATCATGTTTAATAAAACGGATTACTATTGAAATCTTTTTATACAGTTTTTCCATAGCATTCTTATCTAGCCATCCATGAGTGATTACATTGCCATATTTTTCAAGCCCTTTCCCCTGATTAGCAACAATATGGAATGTTAAATTCGGAAAAGATTCAAATACATAACACAATTCATTGTAACCATAATGTTCCAATCTACTATCTGGCATATATATCATAACTGCATGCGTGTCTGGCATTTCATCAATAGAAAGATTCATATTAAAAGGAATTATTGGTAATACAGTAGTCTCTATACCTATAGATTGCAGTTCCTTTTTTAAAGGCTCATAACATACAAAATGATGATCAATAAATGGATGGCCTAAATAACCTACTTCTCCAGAAATCGCATGTAATACATCTGTCCCAATCCAGTGAGTAATAACTTTTTTCCCAACTAATTTTGCAAATGATGCTTTTGCCCAAAAATAATTTCCCGAATAAATATTATATAAAATATCACAATCTCTAATTGTTTCTCTATATAATCTTTCTTTGCTTTCTACTGGTTCATTACTTTGCCAAATGCTTTGAATATTGGCAACTTGGTAGCCAGATTCAATTAACACTGGTATAATATGCTCTATTTGATCCGATCCCATAATACCTATTTTTATATTATTTTTATTCATATTTCACCTCTGCTAACGATTTTTTATTGTAACATTCCCCATATATCTCTTCCAATATAACTTTTTTCTATCTCGCTATTGTTTTCCTTTATGCCATTTACAGATAAAATAAAGTTATTTAGATTACAACAATTATATTTTGATTCGTTTCCCTGAAAAAATTTTTTACCCTTATTATCAAATAATGTACTTATATCTTGGACATTCTCTATCGTGCAACATTTCTGCAATGGATAAGATTTTATACTCATATTCTCAATATCAATCACTTGCCATTGTTGATCAAGAACAGAATATAAAAATATTTTTTTCCCATATTTTATGGAGGCAAAATACGCGCCTCCTGGAAATTTCATATTGCTAATATTACTTTCTTGAAATCTTTTTTCAGGAAATTCTTGAATAATTTTTTTATTTTTTATATCAACTTTTAAAATCATGTTTGCACAATATGGAAAAATAATTATATTTGACTTTATTTCATATGCACTTAAAAAAGTCCATCCAATATCTCCGCTATAATCTTCAGGAAAATCAATGATTTCATATGTTTCTCCCGTCGTTTCATTCCATAACGTAACGGCCTTTTGATATTTATGTGGCAGAACAAAATAATCTTTTGCTTTCTTTATTCCCCAATAGCAACAATCCACTCTTCCTATATTTATTTCTTCGATATAATTTTCCAAAAAGTAATACCGGTAAATTTTATTTGTATTGTCATCTACGGAAAGAAAGACATCATCTTCAATCGTAAAATGTCCTCCTATACATATATCTTTATTGATAAGTTTAGTTTCTTTCCAAGAATTATTTATATAATTATATTCAAGGAGTTTATTATTGTTATAAGGAAATAAAAATAATACCCCATTTCTATATACAACTGCATTATCCAAAAATTTTGTTCCTGCTGGTAGTGATATCAATTCTTTTATACTATTTGAATCAATGTTATACTGATAAATACAACGACTTCCATTTAATAAAATGAGCAAATTTTCACCAACATCAATAATTTGATCATTGAATCCTCGATGAAAAAAGTCGTTTCCCCAAGGGATAACATGGAATCTTACATCTTTTCTTAATTTGAAATGAACTTATATCTAACCCCATAATTTGATTTCCACAAACTTGGATAACCCAAAGCATTCCATTTTTTATACATAAACCTCCTGGAAGAAATACAGGTTTCCACAATAGTTTAGTATTCATTTTTCTGCTCCTCTTGATGTATTCAAAATTAAGCAATTATTTTTTAATATGTATTTTCTATGACAACTTGAACATTCAGAAATATCTTCTAATTTCAAACCACATTCACATACCCAGCCAACCTGTCTTGCTGGTATTCCTACCATTAATGCATAATCTGGCACATTTTTCGTAACTACTGCTCCTGCCGCTATCATTGCCCAACGACCAATAATATGGCCGCATACAATAGTAGCATTAGCCCCAATACTTGCTCCTGTTTTCACTAATGTTTTCTTATATTTGGTATTTCCTTTTGGATATTTTGACCTTGGTGTAAGATCATTCGTAAATACCATTGAAGGTCCACAAAACACATCATCTTCCAGTTCTACCCCTTCATAAATAGAAACATTATTCTGTATTTTTACACCATTACCAATCTTAACGTTCCTAGCTATATTTACATTCTGACCAAAAGAACAGTTTTTTCCAATTTTGGCTTCTGATTGTATATGACAGAAGTGCCATATCTTTGTTCCTTCTCCTATTACGACATTATCATCAACATAACTACTTTTATGGACAAAATAAGTCATAACTGCTCTCCTTTATATAGACTCAATAAAATCCACATTTTGCATCATAATTGGCATACCTGCTTTCTGACACAACTGTACTACTGAGCTACTATCCCCATAATAGGCATCACAAAGAGCAATTGCCCGATCTAAATCCGCCGTGTCATCATATATTCCCCATCCTTCTGTCTTATAGGTATCTACAAGCCTCTTATAATCTTCCCACAATACCGGCCTCACGGAATGAATAGTTGCTTCTATTAATGGATGTGGTCTCCACAATAAGGCTATTTCGTTTCGATTTTCTTTAAATATTCGAAACACATCACTTATCTTGTCTAACATTCTATCCTCATATTTCAAAAGTGATGTTAATCCGGTATTATAAAAAATGAGCTTTTTCCAGCTTCCATCCTCCTTTTGGATCACTTTTAACCATTCTTCTGGTATTACTATATTTTCTTTTGTGGTAGTCAATACCTTATCCATTTTTGGCGATCCTAGCCCCCAGATTTTTTTCTCCCAATATTCCCTGGTATCTTTTTTGGCATTTTCTTTCATAAAATCAGACAAAACATTAACATATATTTTTTTCATATCCTCTGACTGGACAATTACACAATCTGCATTAAAAACTCCCATTGTAGTACAAAAATGTTTCATTTTATCTACAGCTATTTTATTATCAGGATCAATCTCTCCTAAAACAAAATACGGGATATACACCAGTTTATCTGTATATTTTTTTAAATTACCTGAATAAAAAAAAGGATGTACACTGGTCACATAGTTATTATTATCATAAGGATTATGTATAAAAATTATATCTGGTCTGCGATTCTCAAAATCATATTCATCATACCGGGTTATCGGCACATATTGGGGATACAGATTCCCTTCGTAATGCTCATTCCGGAAACTGCCATCCGGATTTTTGTCATAATAAGGAATTGGGATTACATAAGTATCCGTGTTTTCATCATCATTTGCTGCTTCCCATACGCTCTCTAAAGAATCCCACATACTTGCCTTATATGGAAGAAAAACCACTTCCTTCCGATCCTCTGGCAGTTCACTCTGTATTCGGCTCTGCAGCTCCGCAAGTTGCTTTCTGATTTTTTTAAACAGTTTTCGACTTATATTCCTATCAGATATAGTAATACTCATCTGATAAATATTCTCACAATAATCTTCTAAAATGCTGACAAGAGAACAATATTTCTCCCCAAAAGTTTCTAAATATGTACCAATTTGGATGGCCGCATCCTGACATTGTGCAAATACATCTGTCAATTCCTGAGCTGCTATAGGAAGTGTTTTTATAACCGAATCATTTGCTTCCATCATCGTGAGAAGTAAATTCAATATGTCTTTTTTTCTGCATTTTTCCAATATTACTATCATCCCCTATTTGTTTTTAAATTATTTTCACCCGAAGTAAAAATTCACACGTTTTACCTTCCCATATATCGCCCTACCGCATCCGCAACAAGCCATATTTCCTCTTCCTTCATATACGGATGAAAAGACAGAGACAGTACAATCTCCGATAACCGGTTGGTGACCGGATAATCGTCGTCATCATAGCGGCAATTATCAAACGCTCTCTGCCGATGCATCGGCTTTTGATAATATACAGCGCTCGGGATTCCCTGCTTCTTCAAATATTCCTGCAAACCATCCCGATGATTTTTATCAGGCAACTGAATGGTATATTGGGCCCAGCTGGAATAAAAGTTTTCTTTTACAACCGGCGTCTTGACAATCCCTTTTAACAGCTCCGTATACCGGGCGGCAATCTCCTGCTCCCATATCAGTTCCTTTTCGGCAAAAACAGGAAATTTGGCCAAAAGCACGGCTGCCTGTAAGGTATCTAATCGAGAATTCATCCCAATCCGGATATTGTACCTTTTGGGAATGGTAACTTCTGGGTAATAATCCATAGGAAAAATGATTAAGATTCTTGAAAAGTTGACGATATTATGTTAGAGTAAATTATTGTTTGCAGTTATGTTACCATTCCCAAAAGGTACACCTTTCGAATCTGCCTTTCTTCTCTCATCTTCCCCCCTTCTCATCACAACCTATCTATCCCATTTGTCCTTACCTCTTACCATTCTCTTCATCAAAAAAGCAGCGAATCGGAATTGTTTTTCCTGTGATCCACTGCTATCTTACCTTTTACACGTACCATCCAGAATTTATTTTCTCAAGGTATCATACTCTCAATCGGCAAGGCAATGTCATTAAATTTAGCTCCGAGAATGCTCAGCCAGGGAAAAAGGAGTGGGAAGCGACGGGATATGGTCTGCTGCTTTTGACTTTGCAGGGATTTAGAAGTCCTTAAATCTCTGAGTTTTGCGCGGAAACGAAAATCCACTCTGTCTGAGCGTAGCGAGTTTGGGGATTTTCGTTTCGCTTTGCGCAAAAATCAGAGATTTTAGGACTTCTTGATCCCGAAACCGGAAAAAGCAGAAGACCATATCCCACCGCTTCCCGCTCCTTTTTCCCTGGCGTACCTTCTGAAAAAATCAACTAAATGACATTGCCGGCAAAGAGATACTTTTTCCTAATTCCCGCCTTCTCTCTGCATCTCCCCCTCGATCCACCTTCGCACCTTCCGGTAAAAAGAAGCCACCGACATATTGCAAAGCTGCGCTGCCTCTTTTCCGGTTATCTCCTTCCTGTTCCATCTTCTGCAGATCTGAGCGAAATTCTCCGGCACCGGTCGCTGCGGCCTGCCAAAGCGTACGCCTCGCTGCTTCGCCGCCTCAATCCCTTCCCTCTGCCGCTGTCTTATATTTTCTCTTTCATTCTCAGCCACAAAAGATAATACCTGCAATACAATATCACTGAGAAATGTCCCCATCAGATCTTTTCCCCGCCGGGTGTCCAAAAGCGGCATATCAAGCACCACAATATCCACTCTCTTCTCCCTGGTCAGTACCCGCCACTGTTCCAGAATCTCCTCATAATTCCGCCCCAGCCGATCGATGCTCTTGATATATAAAAGATCATCCGGCTTCAATTTTCCCACCATCCGGTGATACATGGGCCGATCAAAATCTTTGCCGGACTGTTTGTCCAGATAAATATTTCGTTTTGGCACTTGTGCCTCCCCCAAAGCTACCATCTGTCTGTCCTCATTCTGTTCCCTTGTACTGACCCGCACATAACCATACGAATTTCCCATTGACCCCTCCTGACTCCCGGGATTTGCCCCAGCTTCTTATGTAAATTTTTATCTGTGACAATGGCCTGCCAAAAAACAATCCTGATAGGTTCAATGTCATTAATTTTATCTCTGAGAATACTCAGCCAGGGAAAAGGAGCGGGAAGCGACGGGAAATGGTCTGATGATTTTGACTTTGCAGGGATTTAGAAGTCCTTAAATCCCTGAGTTTTGCATGGAAACGAAAATCCACTCTGTCTGAGCGTAGCGAGTTTGGGGATTTTCGTTTCGCTTTGCGCAAAAATCAGAGATTTTAGGAATTCTTGATCCCGAAACTGGAAAAATCAGCAGACCATTTCCCGTCGCTTCCCGCTCCTTTTTCCCTGGCGTACCTTCTGAGAAAATTAACTGAATGACATTGAATAGGTTTTTAATCATTTTTTACAACAAAAAAGCAGACTTTGCCATGATTATTCATGATAAAGTCTGCCTTTCTTTTCCGTCAATATCGCTTCCGGCAATCCTTCTATCCTACTGCACTATCACCGTCCGTCAAAAGAGTCTCCCCCTCATCATCTTCTCCCTGCCACAGCTCCAGCGTAAACCAGAACTCCACGCCATCTTCCACATTATTTACCCCGCAGACCTGGTGATGGGCATCCATGATTGCCTTCACAATCGACAGCCCGATCCCACTGCCTCCATAGGCCCGGGTCCGCGCTTTATCCACCTTATAAAACTTCGTCCAGAGATTCGGAATATCCTCTTTTGGAATCGGGTTCCCTGTATTATATACCCGTACCCTCGCCCGATCCTGCCATATATCTGTGCGAATATGGATCTGGCGCCCCCCGTCCAAATGATTCATGGCATTGTTCAAATAATTGGTCATCACTTCTTCAATCTTAAACTCATCCGCAATCACATATCGCGGCCCCTCCGGCTCAAAACTCACTTTGGCGTTGTTTTGTTCAATCAGTATCTTTGACGCACTCAGCAAATCGCGGATCAATTCATGAATGTCAAAACGTTCCATCACCGGCGTATCACTGCCAAACTCCAGGGCACTTAAGGTAAGTAGCTGCTTTACCATCTTGTTCATCTTCCCCGCCTCGTCCACGATCACCTCACAATAATAATCCCGGCTTTCTTTGTCCTCGCACATTCCCTCTCCCAGCCCCTCAGCGTATCCCTGAATCAAAGCGATCGGTGTCTTCAGCTCATGGGATACATTGGCAATGAATTCCTTACGCATCTCATCCACCTGAATTTTTTCTTCTATATCATGTTGAAGCTGCCGGTTGGCATCCTTAAGCGCTCCAATCGTCTCCTTCAGCTTGTCAGACAACGTGTTCATACTCCGTCCCAGCACGCCGATTTCATCCCGGGAATCTTCTTCATATTTGGCATCAAAATCAAGCTCTGACATCCGCTCTGACAGAGCGGCCAGCCGCAACAGAGGATTCGTCACTCTCTTGGTGACAAAATACATCAAAATGCTCCCCAGTATCAGTGCCGCCAGCCCCACATAGGTCGTAAAACGATTGGTCAGCTCCACGCTTTCCCGAATACTGGCCAAAGGCATCGACATGATAAACAAAGTCCGGTTATCGGACAAAAATCCCCAGCTTTCCATATAGCTGGAGCCGGATCGCGAATCAAAATTCGTTTCCACCACATAATTCTCGTGCTCTTTCAGTGTAACCGTATGCTTTCCACCGATTCCCAACACATACCGTTGCACCTTTTGTACCAGATAATCACTGTCACGGCCTGCGCCCAGAATCGTAGCTCCGGTATTACTGTCAATCAATACCATATTAATATTATTCTTATCTCCATAATCGCGGATCAGCTCCAGCATTGTCTGTTTCGCCTCCCCGCTTTCCCTGGACTCTCCATTCCCTGGCCATCCCGGATCCTCCCCACTATTTTCTGGCTCCTCTGGCACTTCCTGCTCAAGCCGGCTTTCATCTGCTGCCCGGCCTCTCGCCCCTATTCTGCCGGATTCCGCCCCTTCTGTACCTTCTTTGTCTCTCCTGCCCTGCTCCTGCTGCGGATGTGACCAGGCATCCCACTCTTTCTGAAGCTCCCAGGCAATCACTCGCCCAATGCTTTCCCCATCCCGGGTTTTATCCAAAACAGCGGCGTCGATATCCTCGTACGCCGCTTCCATCTCCTTCCGTTTTTCATCAATATAATACTTCTCCAGCCACCAGTTATTGATAGCCCAAACCGAAAGCAGCACAGCCGCCATCAGGCCGACAAAAATCAACATAATCCGATGGCGGATCGAATGTCTCCAGGAATCCTTCATTTAATCATTCACCTCGAATTTGTAACCCATCCCCCAGATGGTCTTAATATAATCCCCTTTTTCCCCCATCTTACTCCGCAGTTTCTTTACATGCGTATCGATGGTCCGGGCATCTCCGAAATAATCATAATTCCAGACATGATTCAGAATCTTCTCCCGGGAAAGCGCCAGCCCTTGGTTCTCCATAAAATAAGTCAAAAGTTCAAATTCCTTATAGCTCAAATCAATCACCTGGCCATCAATCGTCACCTGATGAGCCGCCTTATCAATCCGGATTCCTCCGGCCTCAGCCACATCCCCGGATGCCCCTCTGCTCCGCCGCAAAATCGCTTCCACCCGGGCCACCAGAATCTTGGGACTAAATGGCTTTGAAATATACTCATCCACTCCCAGCTTAAACCCCTGCAGCTCATCCCGCTCTTCGCTCCGCGCTGTCAGCATGATAATCGGGATCTGCGAATATTGTCGGATCGTCCGGCACACCTCCCAGCCATCCATCTTCGGCATCATTACATCTAAAATAATCAAGGCAATGTCCTTCTGTGCAAAAAACATCTCCAGCGCCTGCTCCCCATCCTCTGCCTCCAGAACCTGATATCCCTTAATTGTCAAAAAATCCTTTACCAGCTTCCGCATCCGTGCCTCATCATCCACCATCAATACCTTCAACATATCCATAACAGCTCCGCTCTCCTTTCTGTCTGTTATACGGACATTCTAACAAATAACGATTCATATTTCCAGCACTTCACAGAGATTTCACAGTTAGCAGTCCCGGAGAACGGGAAGTGGCGTGATCCTTCTGGCGTACTATGTTCCTGGCGCTTTTTGTTTCAAAATTATGGAGCTCTTAGACTTCTGGATTTTGCTAAATGCAAAACCAAAATGCTCAAACTCGCTTCACCCAGATGGTGTACATTTTGTTTTCAATGCAAAATCCAGAAGTCTAAGAACTCTTGAAATTCCTGCAAATACAAAACACCGGGAGCGTGTATGCCAGAAGGATCGCGCCACTTCCCGCTTTCCATAACATACCTTTGAACCGAGTTATTTTTTTAATAAAATATTTTACTAAACTTTTAATTATTTAACAGCCCATCTCTTCAAAAAACCGCTCCACAAACCGTATGGCAACCCCTTGCGCTGATGCTTCCGCCTGGCACTTTCCCATCTCCAAAAAAGAGGTATCCAAATCCAACTGGTTACACACCATCACTTTCCGATCCAGCTCCTTGCGAAATTCTTTCAAATACCGCCCCGCCTTCCCGCCAATCATGATATTACAGTCAAACACCATCCGCAGATCCGCAATTGCTATTGCCAGATTCTCCAAATACTCTTCCAAATGTTGTCTGCATCCGCGATCTCTTGCCCGGACCTTCTCAAAAAAAACATCCAGGTTTTGCTCTTCCCCCTGCAATGCCCTTGACGAGCAGTAGGCATCCAAACACCCTTTCCCTCCACAGTAGCAAGGACGGCCGTTTCTTTCAATCTTCAGATGTCCAAAGCCAGCACTTCTGTTATTTTCTCCTCCATATACTTTTTGATTCAGAAAAATACTGCCCCCAACCGTATCATTCAATGAGAGATATATCAGATCCCTCTGTCTCCCTGACCGCTCCGCATAAGCCGCCCCGTTCGCATCACTCTCTATCTCACAGGAATAACCGGACAACTCTTCAAACCCTTTAAAACTCATATTCTCTGCCTGTAAAACATGGGAATATCGCAAAACCTTTTCCTTTTGATCTACCACCCCCGGAAGAGCGATTCCCACCCCTAAAATCTTTTCCTGCTCCACTCCGGTCTGCTCCAAAAACACCCGCAGCCAGTTGGCCATAGCCTCATAGTAAGAAAAATCCTTGCTAAACGGCACACGAATCCGGGCCTTTCTTACCAATTCCCTCCGCATATTGACCAGGACAAACAGAATATCATCCAATGTAATCTCCATTCCCGCAGCATATCCGGCATCCCCAGCGATCGAAAGTATCTTTGCTTTTCTTCCGCCGGTAGATTCTTGCTCACCGCTTTCTACCACATAGCCCTCCTCCACCAGCTCCTTGATATGCTGCAAAGTCGTAGGCATACTGAATCCCAGACGAGCTGCCACCTCATTCTTAGACATTGCTCCTGTCTCCGAAATCAAACGTGCAATCCGCGCCTTATTCGTCCGTTTTGTCTCCTTTTTTCCCTCTCCCTTTCCCGCCTGCATCTGCATTCTCCTTAATTAAATATTTTATAAAAGTAATTATAGATTATAAATAATTTTGAGGCAACTGATTTTTTGATAAATTCATCTTCTTATAAAATATTCCTTAAAGAAAGAGTAATAACTTTGGTTACGAAGTGTTCCGATGCCGCTTTCCCGGCACCACCATGAATGAAGGGGGGTACTGTGACCCCTCTGGGGATGCTCATGTACGATAAAGAAACAAACAACTGAAAACTTGTCATTCTGATTTGCAATTTCCCTTTGTTTTTTCGAGCATTATACACAACGGGAAATCAGGGAAAACAACTGCAATCCCACTTACATAAAGACCGTTTTAAGCATAGGCTATCAGTTCGCTTCCGGGAAGTGACAGACAGATTGCTATTGCTGGATAAGTAATAATATAATATAATATAATATAATATAATAACCTCAGTGGCCCCCATAAATTATAAAGGAGAAAATCGTATGGAAAAATTGATGTACATGATGATGATTGAGAAAAGCAAGACCTATAATAAAATGACAAAACAGGTAGTTATGGAACACGTTGAGAACATAAGAAAGCTGGACGATGAAGGAAAGCTGGAAATCTGCGGTGTCTTTAAAGGCTATCCGGGAATGGCAGGTATGTATATCCTAAAAACAGAGAGCCGTGAAGAAGCAGAAGATATTTGCAAATCAGAGCCGTTGGTTATGGGAGGATATGCAACCTACAAATTGGTCGGTTTACAGATTGCAAACCGGGAAAATAATTACTTGCTGTAATTGAGGCAGGGAATAACACTGGGGCAAATAAAATCCGGCTCACATGAAAACTGAATAACCGTCGCTACATTATTTCGCTAATCGCTCATTTGACCCCGTTTTCGCACAGCTCAGCGCCGGAGCGCTGAGCTGCCATAGTAAAACCCCATGCCGCTTTCCCAATAAACCCATCCGCCATTTTCTCATCCTGTGCCCGCCTGTTCACAAATAAAGGATATAGAAATAACAGATGACTTATTTTACAGCACTCTTTTATCTCAATCTATAATCGCTTTACTTCTCCGTCACCAACGCATCTGCAGCTGTTGCTGTCTCGCTAACCTCAATTCCCAGCTCCTCCAGCTGCTTCTCATCGACCATTGCAGGCGCTTCACACATCAGGCAGGAAGCATCCTTTACCTTCGGGAAAGCAATCACCTCACGGATGCTGTCGCATCCTCCCATAAGCATCGCCACCCGATCCAGACCATAGGCCAGCCCGGCATGCGGCGGCACTCCGTATTTAAACGCCGTCAGCAAAAAGCCGAACTGTTCCTGCGCCTGCTGGGGAGTAAAACCCAGCACCTCAAACATCTTATTTTGAATATCATTCTGATGGATCCGTACGGAACCGCCGCCCAGCTCCGTACCATTCAGCACAATATCGTAGGCTTTCGCCCGGACAGCTCCCGGATCGCTGTCAATCAGATGCCAGTCCTCCTCCATTGGCATAGTAAAGGGATGATGCATCGCCACAAACCGGCCTTGTTCTTCCGAATACTCCAAAAGCGGGAACTCTGTCACCCACAGGAAACGGAAGTCATCCTTTTTCAGCAAATCCAGCTGTCTGGCAAGCTCCAGGCGCAGATTGCCCAGGACATCCCAGACTATCTTATTTTTATCCGCCGCAAATAATAACAGATCTCCCGGCTTCCCTTCCATGGCCGCTACCAGCTTGTCCATCTGTTCCTCAGTCATGAACTTGGCAAAAGAGGATTTGCGGGTTCCATCCGGCTGAATCGCCACATAAGCCAGCCCCTTTGCGCCAAACCCTTTGGCGAACTCCACCAGGGCATCGATCTTCTTGCGCGGCATAGTTCCCTGCCCTGCCGCATTGATTCCCCGAACCGTACCGCCGGCTTCTAATGCCCCTTTAAATACCACAAACTCACAATCCCGTACCACATCTGATACATTTTTCAACTCCATTCCAAAACGCAGATCCGGCTTATCCGAGCCATAGCGATCCATGGCCTCCTGCCAGGTCATGCGCGGAATCGGCTGCGGAATCTCTACGTTCAAAAGCTCCTTAAAGAGCTTAACCATCAGCCGCTCATTGACATCCAGCACATCATCCACATCCACAAAAGACAGCTCCATATCGATCTGGGTAAACTCCGGCTGACGATCCGCCCGCAAATCCTCATCCCGGTAGCATCTGGCCAGCTGAAAATAGCGATCATAACCGGAACACATCAGAAGCTGTTTAAAAATCTGCGGCGACTGCGGAAGGGCATAAAAACTGCCTGGATGAACCCGGCTCGGCACCAGGTAATCCCTTGCCCCCTCTGGCGTGCTCTTGATCAATGTGGGTGTTTCGATCTCCAAAAAGCCTTCCTCCGCCAGAAACTGCCTGGTAAGGATAGCAATGTTGCTTCTCAATATCAGATTTCTCTGGATATCCGGACGGCGTAAATCCAGATAACGATATTTCAGGCGCAGTTCTTCCTTCGTCTTGGAATGCTCCTCAATGGGAAACGGCGGTGTTTCCGACTCCGACAAAATCCGCAGGCTTTCCGCCCGCACTTCAATCGCGCCGGTGGCAAGATTCTTATTTTCGCCGCCAGAACGAGCCTCCACTCTTCCCATCACTGCAATCACAAACTCGCTCCGCAGTTTTTCTGCTTTGGCAAAGCTTTCTGTCCCACAATCACTTTCCTCAAAGATAATCTGCAAAAGTCCGGAACGATCCCGCAAATCCACAAAAATAATACCGCCCTTATTCCTGCTCTTCTGCACCCAGCCCATCACGGTTACATTCGTTCCGATCTCGGCAGTGCTCACTTCCGTACATCTGTGGGACCGCTTGAGCCCCTGCATGGATTCCGCCATAGTAATCTCCTTTTATCTCTGCTTTCTTCATTAACCAGTTGCTTTTTTGTTTTCTGTTCACCAGTCCGGCTGCTTTTTATCTCTTCTCCCCAGCCTATTCCTTCAATGCCTCCCGGTAAAACTCCACAAACTCTGTATATCCTTCCTTGCCCAGCTGCTCTTTTTGAAATTTCTTGTTTTTATTCATCTGGGAAAGCAGTACCTGCACCCCGTTTTTCCGCTCCGCCATGGCTTGTCTCATAATCTCACAAAAACGGGCATTATCCATGCCCTTTTCCACCAGATAAGCCTTCTTGGGCTGTTCTCCGGGCACGTGGCCTCCCTGATCCATCAAAATTGTGATAATTCTCTCAAAACCAATGGAAAAACCGCACGCCGGGGCATCCTTTCCGGTAAATTTCCCTATCATCTTATCGTATCTGCCGCCGCCAGCTACCGAACCGCCGAAACCCTCCATGGACACCTCGAAAATCGTCCCTGTATAATACGACATTCCACGCACCAGAGTCGGATCGAAATAAAGAGAAAACTCCGTCTCCGCCACATCGCCCACCGTATCCATGATATAGGCCAGACCATCGGTCACTGCCTCCGGCAATACGCCTGAGAGCATATCTCCCAGCCTTCTTACACCGGAAGCGTCATGTCCCACCTCAGCAAGCAGCTTGATATATTGAGCAACGCTTTCCTGGCTGTGGCCGGCTTGCAAAAGCTCCGCCTCCACGCCTTCCGTGCCGATCTTATCCATCTTGTCCAAAGTGATAAACACCGAATCCAGAGAATCCTCCTGAAAACCACAGTACAGTGCCATCCCCCGCAGGATTTCCCGGTCGTTGATCCGCACGGTAAATGCATTGTGCGGACAAATCTTCCCTAATGCCGTGGTAGTCGCCAAAATCAGTTCAATCTCTGCCATCGAGCTGGCGTCTCCCAGGATATCAATATCACATTGGGTAAACTGACGGAACCGCCCCTTTTGCGGCTTGTCCGCCCGCCAAACGCTTCCCATCTGCAGCGCCTTAAACGGACTGGGCAGCTGCGCGCCGTTATTGGAATAATATCGCGCCAGCGGAAGCGTCAAATCATAGCGCAATCCCTCCTCCGCCAGATCTCTCTCACTCTCTGCCGTCTCCAGCTTCAGCTTCTCGCCGCGCTTTAAAATCTTGAAGATCAGCTTCTCATTATCCCCGCCCTGCTTGCTGGTCAGATTCTCAATATGCTCCACACAAGGAGTCTCAATCTGGGTAAAGCCAAATCCCCGGTACGTCTCCCGAATCTGATTCATCACATATTCCCGCACCTGCATCTCTGCAGGTAAAATGTCCCTCATGCCAGTCACCGGCTTCTTCTTTAACGCCATAATCAACTCTCCACTTTCTTCTCTATATTCCTTTCATTCTTACGATTATACTATTGCCGGATGTAATTGGCAATGCTTTTTTTAGCTGCCTTCCGAGGCGGTCTCTGTTTCCTCTGATGCTTGCTTTTCCTCTGTCTCTGGCATTGTCACCCTGCCGTCCTCTCCGATCACCACCCCGAAACCGGCGCTGTAAGCCTGAAGCCTTCGGATAATATCCGCCTTTTTCTCTCCTTCTGCCAGAGTGGGACGATAATCATTCCTGTTAGATACTGAGCTGATTTTGCAGGGAATCAGCGTCAGCTCTGACCCGACTGTATTTCCTTCCTCTATCGTAAACTTCACCTGTGCAATCATGGTATTTTTATCCTTCGGGTTCCGATTCGCCCCAAAACAGAAATTCCCCAGGCTGTAAATAATATATTTTCCCTTATATGCATCCACTCCCTGCAGCACATGGGGATGGCAGCCAACCACGAGATCCGCCCCCCAGTCAATGCATTTACGCCCCAACTCCTGCTGATATGAATTGGGATAATAAGACAGCTCCTGCCCCCAATGGCAGCAGGCCAAAATCACATCCACTCCAGCCTCTTTCAGCTGCGCCATACCGTTTTGCAGGTAAGCTTCCACACCTTTTCCATGATCGACCACGCTGACGGAAACAAATCCGATCTTTGCTCCCTTCTCTGTCTCAAAAATCCCCACCGTCTCATTACAGGCATAAGGCAGGTTTATGCTGGAAAAAGCCGCGACAGTATCTGCAACCCCCTGTGCGCCATAATCAATCCGGTGATTATTGCCAAAGCTTACCGCCTCGATACTTGCCTCCGGCAGAATCTGAATATACTCCGGCTTTCCCTTGATATTAAATGCCTTTTTAACCCGGCTGTTCGAATTGGTCAAAACCCCTTCAAAATTCACCAGCGTCATGTCATCTGCTTCAAATATCTCTTTTACATTTTGAAAAAAATAACCGGGACCATGCCGGTCATACATCTCCCGAAAGCTTCCCCCATACCCATGAACAGACAGGCTTCCCAACGAGCAATCTCCCGCCAAAGATATTGTCACGCTTTGTTTTTGGTTTTCCTCTTGTTCCGGCAGCAACTTTTCTTCATGAGGGCCATAACCAACTATCAGAAACGCTGCCGCCGCAACCCCTGCTATCATCCGATATCGCTTATTCTTCACGTTCCCCTATCCTTACTTTCTCTATTCTAACCGGAGTTTTTCTCCTGTTTTGATAAAATAGCATATTCCCTGATATTCCCCGCCTCTATATAAATCTGTCACAATTTCTCTCATTCGATTGTCCAGCCGATGATAAACCAGCCGCCGCTCCCAGGGGATTCCCAGGACATACTCCTGCAATGGCAGCGGCAGCTTCTGGACCCTTCCGGCAAATGCCTCCGGCTCCCGCCGGCTTTGCAGGCCAAAATCACAAGAAACATAAGAAAAATCCTGGCCGTTTTCCTCACATTTTTCTGCTAAATAATCGGAAAGCCGGGCTTTCTTCCCGGCATCCATCAGGATTTCCTGCCAGACAACTGGTTCAAAACCGCCTGATTCAAGAAGCACCCGGCGAAAGCTCTTTCTGCCAAATGCATCATAGTCTGTCACATATTGATACTTTTCCTGCCCGCCTCCCTTACCCGGCTCCTCCAGCCGTAAAATTTTCTGCGCCAGGAAATGCTCCCAGACCGTTTTTTGTACCCGTTCAAAGGGAGTGGGAAAATCCAGCATTTTTGCAATCTCTTGTACCGTATAGCCCCGATCTGCTAAGTGGCGGATTGCCCCGCCGCTGGCTACATCAAACGTAAAATCAGACAACGCCTTTTTAAAATACTTCTGCTGTGCTTCTGGCTTCCCCTGTTTCATCGTTCAGCCCACCCCGAAATCTGTAATTTCATACAACACCTCCACGGCCGGATCCGAAAGCAGCCATTGATATTCCGCCATAAACCACCGCACCAGTTCCTCATCCCGGCGGATCCCTGTCGTGTTATTATTATATACATTCACGGTTCCTAAACGGAAGTATTTTTTCAGACAATCCATATCATGAGCAATCATCGCTTTTGTCTGCCCTTTGATCCCCACCATCAGACACGGCGAATCAAAATATTCCGCCACTTCCTGAGGTTCTTTAAAATCTGCATTCTTATTCAGCACCTGTTGACGGAACTCATAATCAAAGGTTTCCACTCCAACCTTAAATATTAGCGGCACCTGCATCCGCGCCCGCATTCCTGCTACCAACTTCCGGTACATCCAGTGCGATTCAAAAAACAGACGCCGGATTTCCTTATCGGTTATTACCTCGGTTATATCCTCCATCGTCTGCTCTGGCAATTCAAAACAACTTCCGGAATTGATAATCTCCAAAACGCCAGACTCACCGGTGATCTGCTTTAAAACCTGTCGGTTCAGCTCGACCATGGCCGCCTCATCCCGGCCATTATCTTCAATATAGTCACAAAAAGCACATTTCCCCCAGGCACAGGGAAACGAGCGTAACAGGCAGATCTCCCTTGGGTTCTTTTTGGTAATCCTGCTATAACGATTTTGAGGAATCCCCATGCCGCACCTCTCCTTTCCATCGCCTTTTCAAATCATATGGCAATGTCCTTAGCAACACTGCTACCAAAAACAGGCTGATAAGACGATCCACATATTCCGTTGCTATCTGTACCACAAAAATACTTGCCGTCATTCCCAGCGGCGTACGGGCCAGCAACTGTACCAGCACCATGGACCCGGAAGAGGTTACTCCTCCAAACAGCACTGCACAGATCACCGAGCTTACCAGAGTGCCTGGCAGTGCCACCACTGCCGCCGCCAGCCAAAGCCGTCCCCTTTCCGCCAAATGCAGCTTCCACGCCAGCCCGCTCATCAGGCCGACAATCATCCCTGCCGGTGCAAAATAAAGGGAATAAATATCAATCGTCATTCCCAGCACAATCCCGCTCAACAAACTAGGCAGCATTCCATAAACCGGTCCCAGCATCGCTCCTGCCATAATGGTCCCGATACTGTCCAGATAAACCGGCAGACGCAAAGTCAACGCTAACTGCGCTCCCGCCACATTCATCACCACCGCCATCGCCACCAGGCAAAGCCGGTATACTGAAATTTCTGTTCTTTTTCCCTCCGTCATCCCTGTCTTGTCCCCTTCCCTTTCTCTCACCGGCGCACCAGCACCGGCAGCAAATCCAACTGCTCTTCCTTCAGCCTCAGAATCCGTCCAAAAAACATCTGAAAAAAACGCAGCGGATCCGTCTCTGTCATCACTACTGCATTAGACGCTCTTCGATAAAACCCTTCGGCATCCACCACGCTTTGCCCAAGGGAAAGTCCTCCTGTTTCCACTGCCACATAAGCCTCCCGGCCATTACATAAGCTTCGATCCAAAAAATAAGCTACTGCCAGGGGATCATTGATTACACAGCCGATAAGATGCTCCCATTCCCAGTGAAAATCAAAATAAAACTTTGTTATCCGCTCCACAAAAGCTCCCATCTTTCTGTCCAGCCGTTTCATATACGACAGCAAATCCGGAGTCAGCACAATCCTTCTGGTCACATCCAGACCCACCATGGAAATCTTTTTTCCCAGCTTTGCCGCCGTCTCATAGACAAGAGCAGCCGCATCCGGATCTGCCCAATAATTATACTCTGCTACCGGAGAACAATTCCCGTGGCTCCGAAAATTCCCTCCCATCGAAACCAGTTCCTCCATCCGCTCATAAGCCTTTGGATTCTTCTTTATCAATAATGCCAGATTTGTCAACGGCCCCAGCGCAATCATGGAGCAATTCGCCTGCAAGAGTTCTTTTTCCAAAAATTCCACTGCTCCCTTTTGTGGCGCCCCTACAAAGGCCTCCGGTAAAAAACTCCCCCCAAGTGCATCTGCCCCATGGGTATCCAACGCATTGACATATTCCCGCTTAAGCGGATGCTCTGCTCCTAAAAATACCGGTACGTCCAGCCGTCCCATCTGCCTCAATATCTTTTTCGCATTCGAAAATCCCATCTCTGCCGGGCCGTTGCCGCAAACAATAGTAATCCCGGCTACCTCCAGCTCCTCTGATGAAAGCGCCAGCATCAATGCCAGACTGTCATCAATCCCCGGATCACAATCAATAATGACTCGTCGTCTGTTCATCCCAAATAAGGCTCCTCTCCCGGCATCCTTCACCCAACATAAAAAAGGATGCCATTCTCATAAGCTTCTGCCCCGATCTCCTGGCAACAGCTACAAAAACGGCACCCTGCTTTGGCAGTGTGTACTCTGTGCCTAGTTTTTTATGCTGGGAGGTTTTCGAACCAGTCTATTCTCACTTACTTTCGAGAGTATATCACATACCCCCGAGATCCACAAGCCCTTTCCCTGCTGCTATCCGGCCTTTCTCACAAACCGGATGCTTTCCGGTATCAGAGCCTTCTCACAATTTTCCTGCAAATATCCCGTCAGCGACTCCCGATCCGGCTCTGCCGCCCCGCAGATCTCCGCCTCCAGAATCGTCTTATTTTCTTCTGCATATCGCACATATGCCTTCGCCTCGTCGATTCCCTCATATTCCAAAAGGATCCGCTCCAGCCGGGCCAGATCCAAAAAATTCCTTCCTGTAATGCTCTCCTGCATCACCGTCCGGCCGCCATTCTCCAGCAGATCCAAACTCCCGTCCGGAAGAATCCTGGCCACTCGTCCCGTTTGATACAGTACGCCTTCTCCATAGGGATTCGTGATCTTATCCACCCATCCAGTAGTCGGATGATCCATAATATACAGATTTCCCCAAGCTCCAAACGGTTGCTTCCGGCATCCGTCATCAAAGACATACGCCTTCACCCGTACATCCCGCCTGACCTCCGGAATCAATTCACAGCCGGCCTCCCGGTTCACAGCCCCGGCAGTAATTCGGTAATGCTTGGGAAAAATCGGCTCCGGCAGATGCCTTTTCAGGCGACGTACCGAAGGCTCTTCTAACATCGCCCCTACCACGGCCTCCAGGCTGATCATAAAAATCTTTAACTGCTCCCGGTCAAACCGGTTTTTCCAATAGCGCAGCTCATAAAAATACCCTTTTTCATCCGACATCACCTGCAAATGGAACGGCAGGGAGTCCAACTGAATCTTCATTCTCTCCGCCGGGGCGCCGCCGATCTGATCGATATTCAGGATATCCCCCTGATACTGAAAGAACATCTCATCTGCGTGAAGATTGGAAATATAGCAGCGCATAGTATCCATGATCTGCCGCCCGGATCTTTGCAATAGCTGCGGCACTGTCTCATGGGGGATATTGGTATATCGGAAATAATACGTTAAAAAGAGCGGGCCTGCCAGCCTTGCCCAGCGGCTGTCCGTCCTTCCGCTGTGGATACTCGAACTGATCGTATCTTTCTCGTTGCTGAAAATACCGATACAATAATTATAAGCAGTCAAAAAGATCGCATTTTCCGACACGCCATATTTGCGGCCGAAAGCTGTCAACGCTTTGCGGTTCAGACTCTGGAAACGCTCTTTTAACGATGCATTCTCTCCCTGGGAAAGATCATAGGAATCTTTTAAATTGAGAATACTCTTGCGGATCCGGAAGCCTTCCATCAATTTTTGGAAGTATGCTTCATTCTCCTTGCGCAGCCCTCTCGCATCCCGGTCCTTCTCATCCAGAATATACTCAAAAAAGCTGTACGTTTCCTTCTCTACCTGCTCTCCGGCATAAAGCCGGTTGATATCCTCAAACAAAACATTCATGGTGATGCCGTCTCCCATAATGTGAGCAATATCAAAGAACAGATAATTGGCAGAATCCGTGCGGTAAATTCCCACATGATACAGCGGTTCATTTTCCGTATACAGGTATGGCTTTAAAAGGCCTTTTTTGTATTCCTTCCACTGTACATCGCTCATTGCCATCACCAGCACATCAATCCGGCTCTCATCATGGCGGAAATTCTTGAATGCCCCTTCATGAAGCTGTACCACCGCTTTCAATCCCGGATGCACATCAAAAACATCCTCCACCGCCTTTTTCAGCCTGTCCAAATCCACACTGTCATCCAGCTTAAAAAGGAATGGCAGGTTAGCCGTCGTATTCCCCCGCATCACATAGGCAAAATAAAGCTGTAAATTGGTCAGCGGATAGATTTCCTTCACGGCAAAGTCCACGGGTGTCCGCTCCTTTGCCTCCTGGATAAACGCCTCCAATGCCAATACGGAGGTATGGCTGGCCAGATCATTCAGCGTGATGGATATACCCAGACGTTCATACAGATCCGTCAGCAGCAGCACGCTCCCCAGAGAATCCAGCCCTGCCGTATAAATATCAGTATCAATCCCAAAGCGCCGGTGTCCCAGCACGGCAGATATGCAGTCGTAGATCTGCTCCTGCTGCTCATTCTCCGGCCGGCGGACATTCCTCAGTTCTTCCTCTTCCCTCTTTTTCTGGCTAAAATACTGATTGCGGATAATCTTTTTGGAAGAAGTCTTGGCAAACGGCGTTTCCCGCAGCCGGAAATTCAATATCCGTTTAAAGGTCGGCAAATCCTCATTATGCTTTTTGATAATCTCAGATACCACCGCTTCAATATCTGTGATGCCCGCCACCTCTGCATATTTGAAGTTCGGATACACCTCTGCCGTCACCATATCATTCTCTCCAAATACCAGAATGTCCTCGATAATCCGATCATCCTCAAACAGATTCTCTATTTGCTCGGGAGCCACATTTTCTCCATTACTTAGAATGATAAGATTTTTCTTTCTGCCGGTCAGATAGAGAAACCCCTCTTCATCCACATAGCCGAGATCCCCGGTGCACAGCCAGCCGTCCCCGGTAATCGCTTCCGCCGTCTTGTCCGGTTCTTTATAATACCCGATCATCACAGAAGGACTTTTCACCTGGATCTCTCCTTCTACTATCCGCACCTGGCAGCGATCGACAATCCTTCCCACCGAAGCCACCTTGTCCGGACGGCTCCAGTCAGGCGAGGATATCTTCGGTGAACACTCTGACATCCCATATCCCTGAGCGATTGCAATGCCAAGCCCACGATAATTGGCCGCCAGATCAGGCGCCAGATAACCGCCGCCGCTGATGATCTTATGCAGGTTCTTTCCTAATACCTGTGCACGCACTTTTCCTACCGGCTGGCCGCTCTGCCGGGACATGATCGCAATACGGTTATACAAAGTCTTGGCAATCATCGGCACCATGCGGATAACCGTCGGCTGAAAGAGCTGGATATGTGCCGCCAGCTTGGACATATCACGGTTCAGACACAGCATTCCTCCATAGCGCAGCACAATCAGCACATCTCCGTTGATACAGAAAACGTGATGGATCGGCAATACATTTAAATAGATCTCCCGCTCCGGATGATCGGTATCCGTAGTACAAAAGGTATTATCGATCAGATTGCCGTTAGAGAGCATCACTCCTTTTCCCCGCCCCGTTGTCCCGGAAGTAAAGAGGATCATCGCCAGATCCTCCGGCGAAACCTCCGGAGTCGCCGTCCGCCCCGCATATTCCTGTAAAATATTGTCCGAGCAGGGCACATGCCTGCCGTGCTGCAAAGAAAAGTATGCCTTGACATTCGGACATTTGTCCTTCACTCCCTCTACCAGCACATGATGATCCCAGTCATAGAACAAAATATCCACATCCGAACGGTTCAGGCAATCGGCGAAAGTTTCCACATTCATCTGAATATCCAGCGGGACACTGACATTGCCATTGCTCATAACTCCCAACATCACAGTCAGATAATGATGGCTGCTGCTTCCCAGAAGCCCTACCTTAACCTTATGTCCGAATTCTCTGTCCTGCCTGGAAACCCAGGCGGACACCGCGCTGCACTCCGCCGCAAACTCCCGATAAGTAACGTCAAAAATCACGTCATTCTCCTCATAACGGAGAAAAACGTGATCTCCATGTTCCCGGCCGGCATTCTGCACCAGGTCGTAAATCGTTTTTGTATTTTGATATGTAATCATGAGATAAGCTCCTCTGATTTCCAGTTCCTTCCAAAAGTTCCGTCCCCACTATACCACAGAAAAAAGACAGGATCAAGCCCGTACCCCCTTTTCTTCATCTGGCAGTCTCTATTATTTCAGCCAGCACCTCAAATAATTTCCCGGCATCAACAGGCTTTGCCAGATGCCCGTTCATTCCTGTATCCAGCGCCGCCTGCCGATCTTCCTCAAAAGCATTCGCTGTCATGGCAATAATCGGAACCCCTGCCAGCTTCGTATTTTCCAGGGCACGTATAGTCCTGGTTGCTTCATAGCCATCCATAACCGGCATTTGGATATCCATCAAAACCACATCATAATATCCCGGTAACAAGCTTTGAATCCTTTCCACAGCAGCCAGACCATTCTCTTCTTCATCCACCTCAAAACCAGCTTCCGTCAGGATCTCCCGCGCGATTTCCCGGTTCAGTTCATTGTCTTCTACCAGCAGAATCCTTCTGCCCTGAAAATCAAATGCGTTTTCCTCCTCTTCTTGTATTGCCGGGATTGCATCCGTCTTTGCCGGTTTCTCTTGTTTTTCCTGAAGCCTGAGATTCACTTTTACAATAAATTCCGTTCCTTGTCCCGGTGCTGTCACCACCTCAATCGTACCGTTCATCCGATCCACTATATTTTTGGTAATAGACATGCCGAGCCCCGTTCCCTGGATCCCGCTGACCGTGGATGTCCGTTCCCTCTCAAAAGGGATAAATACTTTTTTTGCAAATTCCGGCGTCATACCGATACCATTATCTTTTACCCGAATCACATAAGCCCCATAGCCCCTGGGCGCATTTTCCTGCTGTTCCACACGGACGGAAATCTTTCCTCCTGCCGGAGTAAACTTAATGGCATTCCCCAGCAAATTCAAAAGTATCTGGTTCATCCGTAGCTTGTCACAATAAACATTTTTCTGAATCAAATCCGTATCGTCTATCAAAAATTCCTGTTGTTTATGCTGAATCTGGCCGAAAATAATGTTTTTCAGATCATAGAGTATTTCTGAAAGATCACACGCGCTCTCTTCCAGCTGGATCTTCCCGCTTTCAATACGGCTCATTTCCAGTACATCATTAACCAAAGCCAGCAGATGATTGCCGGAAGCCAGGATCTTAGCCAAATAATCTCTGACCTTATCCGGTTCCTCCACATTTTTAATCGCCAGATTGGTAAATCCAATGATCGCATTCATCGGTGTGCGGATATCATGGGACATATTCGACAAGAATACGCTTTTCGCTTTGCTGCTCTCTTCCGCCTGCATTTTTTCCATCCATAAACGATCATTCCTTTTATGCATGAAAGCATAAACCACAAGCAATGCCAGAAGAATAAGCAAAATCAACAGAAGCTGAAATATACTGTTTCTGGTCAATGTTGTCCGGATCACATCGACGTTCCCGCTGATCAGATCATAATGGAGAGTCGTTGTAATAAACCAGTCCGTTCCTTCAATCGGCATATAATAGGTATAGTGGAGAATATCCTGTAAGCCATAGACAACCATGCCTGCCTGTCCTTCCCGCAAATTCTTTTGCCAGAGTTCAAGCGACGTCCCTTTTTCGAAACAGGCATTATTCTCCAGGGTTAAAAACAAATTTTGATTATCTCCCAAATGATCATGAGGAGTTCGGATAACATAGCTGCCGTCAGGCATAATGATATTGCAAAAAGAACGGCCGGTATTTCCGCTTAAGGACAATCCGGATGCAATCTCCTCTGCATCTATCCCTACAGTGGCCGCTGTCAGCCTGCGGCCCTCCATCCACCAGTTCTCCATTGGAATCGTAATCAGCACCAAATCTCTTTGATCCAGATTCTGATCCAAAGAAATACGCGGTCTAATAAATGCATTCCCGCCAAAAACAAATTGGGTTCCACCGTACAATACCGCATTTCTTGTATAAACATTTCCCTGTTCATCTATCAGTGCAAAAAAATCAAAACCATTGCTAAGCTGCATTTGTCCGATAAATTCCTGCATTGTCTTCTGATCCGACAAATCGGATTTTCTAAGGGCATGAATTGTCACGAACAACTGCTGAATCTGGCTGTCCAGGGTACTAGTAAGCTGATGCACTTTATGGATTGTCAACTCCTCCAGATACAGCTCACTGACATCATAAACGGCTGCCTCCGTCGTCGTCTGTGAGCTTTTGAATAGCCATCCCGTTGAAATAAGCACCACTGCCAGTAAAATACTCACAGCCGTCACCAGCCGAAAGCGTTCCTTCATTTGGGAATATGCATTTTTTTTAACTCCGTCCGTCTCCTTGCCCATAGCTTATTGAACTGCCTCCTGTCAAAAAGCATGGTGGCTCCTGGTTTTCTGTCTGTTCTTTGCCAAAAGAGTCCTCCTGCCTTGTCATACTCCATATTTTACCATCTTGCAGGCGGTTTTTCAACTGGTCTGTTTTGAGGAATCCATTATCTCGTCAAAATAGTCCAATACTCCCAGCATATCCTGCGGCAAACGCTTTTTGCATTCCGCCTTCATATCCTCCGGCACTCCATAAAACGCTTCCGCCATCCCCCCGGCAATACAGGTCAGGGTATCGCAATCACCGCCAAGGGAAACCGCCGTCCGGATTACATCCTCAAAATCCACGCCTTCAAGGAATGCCGTGATTGCCTCCGGTACGGTTTCCTGACAAGACTCTACATGATGATAGGCTGGCCTGATTTCGTCTGCAGTGCGAGATAAATCATAGCTAAATTCACGGATGATGTAATCCTTTATCTCGGGCTTGGATTTGCCACTTCTTGCCATAAAGATTACAGTTGCTGTCACTTCCGCTCCTTTGATGCCCTCCGGATGATTATGCGTTACTTCAGCGGTAAGCTTTGCAACCCTTCGTGTTTCCTCAATGGTGTCAAACAGCCACCCCACAGACGATACTCTCATCGCCGAGCCATTTCCAAAGCTGCCGTAGGGCTGTGGATTACTCGCTTTCAGCCAGCGGTTAAACCTCCCGCCGTATCCGGCATAAGGATATTTGCGTCCCCATTTCCGCATAGATTGGATCAGCGCCTGTTTTACAGTATCTTCCGGCTCACCCATAGTTGCCATTATTGCCTCGGCAACTGCTATGGTCATCACCGAATCATCTGTAAACTCTGTTTCTCTGCTAAAAAGGGGAAATTCCTTTGTCTTCGGACTTCTGTCAAATTCATAAGGTGCGCCAATCATATCACCTAAAATCGCTCCGTACATAATACCTCCTTTAAATTCCATAGTCTTAATTTTCTCACCGGCGAATCCTATCTTTTGCATACTCATCACCGGCCTTTGATGGTGCCAGTATAACTGATAAAGGAAAAGGAATGGTCGTTTGCCAAGCGACAAATACCGCCCCCTCGCGCCATCGCCGACTTTTCAATCATTCTCCAAGAATCGGCTGTCCGTATTTAAACAGTGCAGCATTTATCTCGTATATGTCATAGACTTTATTCGTGATGAAATATGTGATAATAAGGTCAAATCTGCTGCTGGGTGAGAAAGCAATTTCTGCTCTGGAAAGAAGATCCAGCATAGTTGGCATATCCAGCTCCAGCGCAATAGCAAAAGCAACCGCTGTCTTCTTCTTCGGTTTATAATCCTTTTTGCAGCGGATGCGCGAGAAAACCTTACGATCTATGTTTGCCTTTTTATAGACTGTCACGTCATCCATACCACTATCGTCAATCAGCTTAAAAAGCCGTTGCTGGAAAGTATCACTGGTTTTTCCGAGAAACTCATCAAGGCTTTTTCCCCTTGCACTTGGAAAAATGGGAGATGCCGTCTCTGCAAGACGAGGCTGCCTGCGGTGTCCTAAGCTTTTATATTCTCCGCCATATTCTGCATCTCTGACAGCTTTTACGGAATACTCATCTATGTATTCTTCTATATCCCCGACCAGCTTCCCTGACAATTCAAATGCCTCCCGGTCAAAGACAACAAGGATTACCTTCATATCATATGTCAACAGGAATTTATTGATCTCTGAAAGGGCAATCTGCAAGGCTTCCTCCCTGGGAAAACCATATACACCAGTTGCAATAAGCGGGAAAGCAATGCTGGTGCAGGAAAGCTTTGCGGCCATGTGTAGAGAATTCGAATAACAAAAATGGAGCGTATCTCGCTCTCCGTGATTTCCGTCGATCCATATCGGGCCAACCGTATGAATAATATATTTTGCTTTCAGATGAAAAGCATTTGTATACACAGCCTGACCAGCAGCTATATTTCCGATAGCCTGACGTTCTTTCAGGAGAAGTTTTTCTCCAGCTGCTTTATAGATGGCGGCATCCGTACCGCCACCGATAACCGGATTGGGATTAGCCGTATTCACGACAGCATCGGCTTTTACCTTTGTTATGTCATTTCTGACTATCTGAAAGGGCATCAGCGATCACCTCCTTTATCTGCTCCGGTGTGTTAAACCACCTTTTACAGAGTATTGCTTACGGGCCGGGCAATTGTTTTCAGATCATCCCAAGTATCAGCTTTGGCTATATCATCCTCATAGGCAATAAGATACCCCCACTTCTGAGCTGTATACTCGTCCTCAATGACGAGCTTTCGTACCAGCGCTTCCATAGCTTTGCGCTTAGCCTGGACTCGGCTATTATCGCGACCGAACTTATCTTTGCCTTCGATAATCCAATGGACGCCAGAATCATCAAACGCAACAAAATCAGGGAAATACCTGTCTTTCGCATTATAATAGATATAGGCACCATCCTGGGGATGGAGCCGATGCCACCATACAATATGTGGAGAAGTATTCAACAGCCGTGCCAACTGATACTCACCGCTATAGGAGTCAAAATATTCCTCTGTAAACAGGGATTTGAACCATCCCGAATAACCCCTTCCTCGTACAAATTGCTCACGGGAATCGATCGGTTCATACACCTTTTCTCCCAAAGGAAGCGTGTATTCCTGCATGCTCATCTCTTTTGGATGAATTGTCGGTATTTCTTTTGTCGCACGCTGGACCGATGTGATATAATCACGCACTACGCTTTGAAGCTGCATCCGGGCAGAATCGAGCGACTTGACCGTCCACCCATCAAAAGTTACATTTTTCATAAATTTCGGAACCAGATAATTCTCCACATAACGAATGACGGCGGATGTCGACGGGACAAGCTGCATATTAACCACGAGCTTTACCAAAGCATCAGCTGCATCTTTTTCATCGACATGGACAGAATCGACTTCAGCGTTCTCAGCATCAACTGCACGAAGCTTTTTGCCAAGTGCTGCGATAATCTCTTTTCGGTATAAAACATCTCCCGTCGATGTCACCTTTTTAGCCGCTTCTTCTATGTCCTTATCTGCAATTTCCGATAATTCTATCGGTGGTTGCACCATATTGACGACTGTAACCGGAAACTTGTATGAGACATCTGCAAAACGCGGATTCCGTTCAATGATGACAGGTGTCAGTATAATATCATTGGATTGGCCGATTCCATCGTCACCAATAGTACGAATCCCTACTGTAGAATTATCCGTTTCTCCTCCATATGTTCCCGTATTCTCAGCGACATATGAAGCAGCCCCATTCCCACCACTATGATAGAGATAAGCACTATCTGTTGAAGATTGGCCTTCCTGTCGAGCATGGCCAGAAGCATCCGAATCCGATGTATGATCAATCATCTCAAAGGATGTTTGCGATGTAGTCTTCTCAGCCTGTTCTACAACCTTCTTGATCGCAGCAGCCACCTTCGCCTTATCCGCTTGTGATACAGCTTCCTCAAGGCCGAATTGCTCCAGTACATTTTCCGCTGCAAGCAATTCCTGGAAAGACTGATGAGAAATGATGTCCAGCTGGTCTATCTGCCACACACCGGTATACTTTCCAAAAGGCAGGCGCAGGCCCCGTCCCATAGTCTGTTGCGTGAGGACTTCAGAAGCCATAGCACGAAGTGTGACAACAATTGCAATATTTTTTACATCCCACCCTTCTTTCAGTTTATTCACACTGACCACGGCAAGGACGGGTGAATCCGGCTGATCCAGTTTTTCCAACAAGCTCTGCGTAAGCTCATCCTCATGTTTGGAGTCCACCTGCAGTACAGCCAATTCGCGCCCTAAATATTCTGGTGTACGCAAAAGCTCAGTAACCTGTGTCGCATGATCAACATCGGAGCAAACCACAAAAGCTATGGCATTAACATGCGCCTTACCTGTTTGTGCCGCATAAGCATCATAATAGGCCTGCTTCCATTCTCTCAGCTGGAGCGCATCTCTCAGCTGCTGTTCTTCAGAAGCCGGGTCTTCTCCGTATCCCCCCTTGCGGAAGGCCAAAACCGGTGACTTAACATATTGCTCCCGAATAGCCTTATATAGTGGATATTCAAATATCACATGATCATCCGGAAGCACCGATGCCGTAAGGCCAATGGACGCAGCAGGGGCAAGCTCTTCCAATGCAGCGTGAAATGCCACGGCACTTGCAGAATAAAGATGTGACTCATCGGCGATGACAACAAGATCGTTTAGTCCTTTCAAATACTCGAACAGGATACCTGCATTCTCATCGAACCGGCGAGGCTTACGGCGCTCTGCCTCTTGTGATAAACCGTGTGTATCACCTTCCATAGTCTTTGGTGCAATCAACTGTTGAATGTTAAAAATAAAAGCCAATACTGGAACTTCACGTCCAAAGGAAAGTCTTGGCTCTCCATTGATACGTGTCACCCATGCAGAATAATCCTGCGGCGTAACGATATCAGGAGGTACCTGCGATCCGGAAATATATCGAGGGCTGCCGGGCGTGAAATTCTGCACTGTTTTGGACTGTACCGTTTTCCCCGGAGTTACGATCACCACATTACCTATCCCTTGCTGGCGTAAATATTCAATGAAAGCAGCCATTAAATATGTCTTTCCTACGCCGGTGGCAAGATTTAGGATCTGCATCTCACTTGGATCATAGCTGCCGTCAAGAGTGAAAATTAACTTCCGCAATGCCTCTTTATTGGGATCTCTTAAATCAAAATCTGCACTGATAGACTCAATCAGATCAGAATCATAGGAAATATTGAGTTTCTTCGCCATTATTCCTCGCCCCCTTTCGTAAAATGGAATATATCATCTGGAATGACGACAATTCTGGAACCCTTGCAGCTACGGCGAAGATGCTGACGAACTCCATCCATAACACTTATTGCCGCCAAAACAATTGTCTCATTGGATTCTCTTTGTGCCACAAGCCAATCGACAATTTCTGCCGTGGCTACACCGTCGATAACCTTCAACAGGGAATTACCTCTTCGGGCATCAAACACAGCCGCCTCATCCTTGATAAGCATCCTAAATCCCAAATTAGCAGCTACAGATCGAATAAGAGTGTCGCCCTTAGCAGCGGTTGTTAGAAATACTCGCTCCAATTTGGGATCATAGTCGAAGCACCCAGGGGCGAGATGTGCGACTTGAAATCCGCCGCCACCGCGCCAGTTTATTACTTCCTTTGCGCTTTTGGTTTTGGTAAGCGCCTTTAATGTTTTAATGATTTTATCTTGTCTTATCTCATCATTGTCAGTTATGAGCTTATTTAATATGGAATTAAATATTGCTGCATCATCGGCAGATACTCCTTCAGGTAGTTCAGCACTATCTGCCGCAATACGTTCACCTTTCGTTTTTGTGATTCCACCAGAATCCATATCGTTTATAACTTTTTCAAGCCTTGGCCGAGTATAACGATTAAAAATGGATTCTAACAGTTCACAGGTAATCCATCTTCGTCCCATTTTCTGCGCAACCGCTGCTGTAGTACCCGATCCAGCGAAGCAATCAAGGACAAGATCTCCAGGATTGGTGGCAATATGAATAATCCTCTGGAGTAGTCTTTCTGGTTTGGGCGTAGAAAACGGTGTTTCTCCGGGAAACAAGGCTTTAATTTCTGCTTTGCTATTCCGATTGCTTCCCACATCAGTAAAATTCCATATGGTTCGAGGTGTGATCCCACCTTCCGGCAGATGTCCTTTTACTTGGATACGTTTGCCGTCATTAATGAAAAAAACATCCGGTAAAACGCCTTCAGCAACCTTCTGTGCATTTACTTTTGCTATTTCAAGAGAATCTTTTAACAAAATTGCTTTCACTCCATCTCTTATGTCTGCTACAGGAACTCCACAAATTTCTGCCCGTTTTTCCTTGTCATCTAATTCCACGAGTTCGTACTCAGTATATTTAGATAGCTCTGCATACATTTGGGATTGGCCAAGTCTCCAGCATCCGCCAACAGGAGGATACAATAAATCTCCGGTAAATGGTGACTGCACAGCATAAACCATCCCCTGATGCGTGGCCGCCCCAGGTGCATGCCCCGGTTTCGCAATCCACGGAACCGGATCGCCGTCGGGTGCCTTATAGATCGAGTCCTGCTGTGCTGTTCTTGGCAGTCTGTTCAGCTTCCAATTTTCAGTTTTGGAATATACATAGATGTAATCTTGATCCTCCGAAAATTGCCTTGCATCATTTCTGCTTGTATCTGCTTTTCCCCAGACAATTTCTGCGACAAAATTTTGCTGCCCAAACACCTCATCAAGAAGAAGCCGCATACGGTGATTTTCGGCAGTATCTAAGTGAACCCAGATTGAACCGTCATCTGACAGAATTCGTTTCAAATTCAGCAGCCGATCTCTCATCATCGTCAACCAGATAGAATGCTCCAGATTATCTTCGTAAGAAGCAAATGTCTGTGCAGTGTTAAATGGAGGATCGATGTATACCAATTTTACTTTTCCCAAATATTTATCAGCGAGTTCTGGTATACGCGTCAATGTCTCAAGAACATCGCCGGACTCTCCTAAAATCAGAAGATTATCCTCTTGCGGAACGAAATCCGCTCTTTCAGAATACAGAAATTCATCACTTTTAGGTGTCTGCCTGCCAGTGACATACTCATCAAAAATGAGAGTATGAATCTCGCAGTATCTCGGATCCGATGGCTCCACCCATATGTATCCATATTTTCCACTTTCTGTGGGTATCAGCGCTTTATCTTTGTTATACCAGGTAAGCTGTAGTCGCGTTTTTGACATTTAACACCCTCCTTGAGATTCTATGTTCCTATCACATTTCTCCTAAAAGTCAGGATCTTCTTGATATTTTACATGCTCTTCTTTCTGATATTATTTCCTGAAATATTTTGTCCCTGACGGCATCTTATATTTTCTTTACAAAGATAATTTCCAGAGGTTCTCCAGGTAACAGTAATGCACCCGAATCCACATAGTTCAATTTACGATAAAAATACTGTGCCGATTCATTCGATAAGGAAGATGTCATGACTAAATCATATCCCTTTGTCTTCATTTGTTTTTCCCAATAAGCAATCATTGTTCTTCCATAACCACAACTACGATACTGTTCAAGTATAAACAGCATATTCATAAACGGCGTGTTATCCCAGAACAGATTCCACCGCAGCCAACCGATAAACGTTCCGCTATCTTCTGCCACAATCACTCGTCCAAGCGATACGGCGGACTCCAATTCTTCTACCCGAATGTGCTTATCATATATAGAAAGTGTTTCAATGTCTGATTTTTCTGCCAACCTAATCTTCACATATTTTCCTCCGCATACTCCAACCCATGTTCCTGACATCATTCAATCGCACAAATCAGCAGAACAACCACCTCCACATGGAACGACACCTCCTGATTGATGTCAGAGTAACCGCCTGTTCGCGGAAACATATCATATCAAAAAGGAAACAAGTCCACTCTCACCAAAAAATCTAATTCACGTTTAAAAATTGTACGATTTTCAACATCTATATCAAGGTCTTTACTGTCTGCGTTTATGGAAAACAGTCGAGTAATGCCCCTTGTTACTATACTAATGCAGGCATTTTATCACAGCTGTGTTTCTGCCACTGTATCGACAGTTGAGACGGTAAAGGCTGACTTATTTCCTCATAGAGAAGCTATATCAACCACTGATGAGTCGATGCACTCGGCAAGGTTGAGTTGCTGGATTTCACCGTCTCGACCTGAAATCAATGCTTTATTTCTTTGCATTTTCCTCTAATTCCAGCATGTATTTATCAAAGTCGGACATAAATAATCTGTCCTGAATGACACGGTACTTTTCAAACTCAGTTTCAGCTTTTGCCTTGGCAATCTCCACTGTAATTTTCCCTGCATCCTGAAGAACCTCTCTGTCATCTGCCATCAGGAATAAATCAAGACGCTTTGACCAATCCTCCATCGTCATCGGAATATGTCGTTCCGCACGGTCTTCTGCCAAATCCAAATACGCTGATACAATACGTTCTAATGAGCGCATTTCTTCTTCGCTTAGATAATTTTTTGCAATGCTTACATCACTTTTTACTATTTTGCCGTCCGGTGCTGCTGCCCATGTGGTTAGACCCATATGTGGCTTATCTGCATCTGCGCGCTCATAAATCAGCTCTGCTGCCGTATGTCCGTGTACCGCATAATGCATTTTATTTTGTACCTTTGCAAAAAACTGTTTCGTCGTTTTTGCATTACGGTCATAGTCAAGTGATGTGGCATATATATCTGTTATCTTCTGATAAAATCTACGTTCAGACAGTCGGATTTCACGAATCTGCTCAAGCAAATGGTCAAAGTACTCTGTAGTAAGCACTGAACCGCCATTTTTCAGACGTTCATCATCCATAGCCCAGCCTTTGATTGTGTAGTCCTTAACGATGTTGTTGACCCATTTACGAAACTGCACTGCACGCTCATTATTCACTTTAAAGCCGACGGCGATAATCATCTGAAGATTATAATGCTTGGTATCACGTGTAACCTGACGGGAACCTTCCGTTTGAACTATCCGGAAATTCCGGATAGTTGAATCTTCCTCAAGTTCTGAATCTGAATAAATTTTTTTAATGTGTTCATTGATTGTACGAACATCCACATCATATAACGTGGCCATCATCTTCTGTGTAAGCCATATATTCTCATCCTCATAGCGCATTTCAAAACTGTCCTGCTGGTCACCGACAGAAGCAACATAGGTCAGATATTCTGCTGCGCTGGAACGGATAGTTACTTCATCTTTTTTCTTTTTCAAATAAGATTCCCTCCTTATATCCAGCCTTTTTTCTTGAATTCTTCAATTCGAGCTAAATCTTCCTCAGAAGGCTCCTCTGCTTCGCTTTCTTCAACTTGTATGTTCAAATACTCATTATTCCATCTATTCAAAATTTTTATGATTTCATCAGAAACACGGATATCGCGTTTCATTATAGAGTCCATGTTCCAATCGGCAACATCAGAAGTACCCATCGCCTTTGTAATTGCAATTTTTGATGCTGTATATTCCTTTTTCTTCTTACCGAAATAGCCATTGCCAGCTACGATATTAAGCTTCTTTTCAAACGGTATCTTATTGCCTATATGCTCAATCTTTTCCTTGATGGTCGCGTCTGACTCATCCGGGAAATAGTTTGTCTGCCACTTCTGAGGGAAGATATGCTCAATTTCCCATTTTGCAGGCAGAAGCTCATCTTGCTGCTCATACGCCAATGTCTTCAAAAGCATACGTACCGCATTACGGTTAGGATTCTGAATATAAGGTTCCAGCTGAGCCAAATCAATATTCTTGAATTCAAATGTTGGTACATCTGAAGCAACGATTGCTGAATTCAATTTCAGAATATCTGGCTTTACAGCATTGATGGTCGGAATCATAAGATACTTTGTCATCAATTCCATAAGAAGCTTATTCAAGAATAGTGCAAACCGCGCTTCGAAATTTTCTTCATTTCGATAACATACATAATAAATCACTACCGGATATTTCCAGAACTCATTTGGATAAGAACTCAAAGTATCGAGCGTCTGCTTGATTTTCATATTCTTCGTCCAAGCCTCATCCTCTATTTCTTCACCCTTGTTGACAACTTTCCATAGGTTCAAAATCACAAATAGTGTATCTATCAGTTCTGGTTTATATAAACGCTCAAATTTATTGGCAGCATAATACTTTCTTACGCCGGGAGTAGTTGTCTTAGTATCCTGCTCCAAGGCACGATAATAAAACATATTGTAGTAGAACAGCTGCTGAATGCTTTCGTTTGCGTCTGTAGCCTGCTCATCTAAATCCTTCCATCTCTCGATAAAGGCTTTTTTATCTTCCGGTTCAAGCTGGTTATAAATCTTTGCTTTAAAAATATCTGCATCTGACAAAGGCAAACCTCTATCATTCAATGTTGAGAAGATTGTTAAAGCAGTATCTTGTGTATCCGCTGTAATTGGAAGCAAAATAGCTTGATTCAGTAATGCATAAATATCTGGATGATTCTTGTGGTATTCAAGCGCCCTCTTCATTATATAGCTCAGGCCTGAGCCTTCCATCCACTGACACAGTATAACTGCATACCATTTTCTTTTCGATAGACTTCCAAGCGTCGACTTCTCATAAATTGGCCAATCGAAAATACTCGACAGCTTATTCAGGAATTCGATAACATCATCATACTTGAATCCACCGTTGCAAGGTGGATACTTCAGACCCTTCTTTATGGCGATGATGAGTTTCTTTGTCTGGTCAACGGAGGTATTGATATCATTGTCCGGGAGTGTTGCCGAGCTCTTAACTTTACCCCCTGGACGCTCATGCCATTATAGATGGTGTCCGGGTAGGTCACAGCCAGTCCCTCCAGCCGCACACTCTTCCAGAATCCACGATATTCCTCTTGGCAACAAGAATGTTCTCTTCCCGTGTCATATGGTATTTCGCTTCCAAAACAATCACCTCTCTCTAAATCCGCTTTTCACAGCTTTCTCCCTATTGAGGGTAAATATTTTTCCCAAACTCATACGCTTCCTGCAAACGTGCTGTCCCGTCAATCTGCGGCCTGCCATTGGTATCCCCGCATCCACCGGCAAGCACCATGCCCCTGTCATGAAAGCCGATGTAATTGACAAGCGCAAACTGATAATACGATACCGCCTGCTCAAACGTCCAGAAAAAGTCATCCGCTGATGTCATCAGCAGGGCGCAGTCCTTTATGGGGTACTTCTCATACCTGCCAAGCGGCGGGTTTGGATCTTCCTCTGCAATACAGTAAAACCGTTCGATAAATGCCTTTATCCTGGCAGATACCGTCCAGAAGTACAGCGGGGAAGCAAACACAATACAGTCTGCATCCTTGATCTTCGGCACAAGGTCATTAAAAGCGTCTTTCTGGATACAGGGCTTCCCATACCGGCAGGCATTACAACCCAAACAGCCCTTGACCTCATTCTTTAAAAGCGAGATCACTTTTACGGAATGTCCGCTTTCTTCTGCCCCAGCCACAAAACTGTTGATAAGCTGGGCAGTGTTTCCCTTTGCCCTGCCGCCACCCTGTATCACAAGTATCTTCTTCATCCGCATTTCCTCCGGTTTCTGGTTATCTG
>CAJUPI010000001.1 GCA_910588125.1 uncultured Lachnospiraceae bacterium | reverse complement strand
TGCCGCCCTTTTTTCTGGCCTGGCTGCCCGGCTGCTTCTCTCTTTTCTCCCAGGCTGGATATTCTCAGGGTTAAATTTAATTATTTATTCGGATTTGTGTATTTATTGAAAGGGATGTTGCAATTTTGTGCCGTGAATTTAATTATAGGAGGCAGGGTGTATGAATATTGATGATTATAAGGCATATATTTCAGCGGAAACAATGATGGGGCCGAATAGTGCAAGGATATTAGCAGAGTTATTGGATAACTATCCTTTGCCGCTTGTTTCTGATGATATGATTCTCGACTTGGGATGCGGGACGGGACTGACGAGCCTTATCATTGCGAGAGAGACCGGAGCGAGGGTTTTTGCCAATGATTTATGGATAAGCGCAGAAGAAAACAGGAAGCGGTTTGCCGAATGGGGGGTTGGAGAGCAGGTGACGTCTGTTTGCGAAGATGCGAATTATCTCCATTTTGAAAAAAAGCAGTTCCGTGCTCTGATCAGTATTGATTCTTACCATTATTTTGCGGGAAATAAGGGATTTTTTCAGGAAAAGATTTTGCCGTTTATGAAAGAGGATGGGGTGGTTCTGATTGGAATCCCTGGTCTGAAGGAAAAGTATACAGGCTGTGCCAGGGAGCTTCTTTCTGATTGGCTTGGCGAGGATACCTATATGTTTAAAAGTCCAAAACAATGGGAGGAACTCATCGGCACCGGCGATAGGATCGAGTCAGTAAAAACATGGGAAATGGATTGCTTCCACAAAGCATGGGACGATTGGCTTGCAACAAATAATAAATTCGCTCTCGATGACAAGAGATACTTTGAAACGATTATTAAACCATATACTTGCTTTGTAGGCATTTATATCAAACTGAAAAAGGCGCTGTGATGCAAGGATGTAATTGCAGTAACATAAATATGTTTTTTGATTTTCTGAAAATGTTCTTTCATTCGGTCCTGAGATATTCAGCCTTGGGGGAAGGGGCGGGACGGCCGCCGGTCTGTCAGCAGATTTTGACTTTTGCAGGGATTTAGAAACCTTTAAGTTTCTGAATTTTAGGGTTTCTTAATCCCGAAACGGGAAAAATCTGCTGACAGACCGGCGGCCGTCCCGCCCCTTCCCCCAAGGCGTACCTCCTAAGAAATTTTAGCGATTATACAATTCTCTGGAAATATTCATATCCGTCCGCCTGATACCTCTGCACCAGTTTCTGAATCTTATCGGTGGAAGTAAGGGCGGCCCCGATTGATACATCGTGGTTGAAGGAGTTGATAATGGCGGCCAGATATTTACTCATATCCGCCTCCAGATACCATTCTCGTTCCAACAGGCTTTGGGGACGATAATTCAGATTAGTAGTGATCACATTGTCAATATAACCTTTGTGGTAAAACTCATCAAATTTCTCCAGGCCGTTGGTAAATAACCCGAAGGTGCAGCAGATGATGACTTTCCTGGCTTTCCGTTCTTTTAATTCTCTGGCAGTATCGAGCATGCTCTCGCCGGAAGAAATCATATCATCGATAATCAAAACCGTTTTATCTTCTACAGAGGAACCGAGGAATTCATGGGCCACGATGGGGTTGCGGCCGTCAATGATCCTGGAATAATCCCGGCGTTTATAGAACATGCCCATATCCACGCTCAGGTTATTTGCCAGATATACGGCACGGTTCATGGCACCTTCATCCGGGCTGATAACCATCAGATGATCTTTGTCTATTTTTAATGAACGGTCATGATGGAATAATGTCTTGATAAACTGATAGGTGGGCATAAAATTATCAAAGCCGTTTAAAGGAATGGCATTTTGTACCCGGGGGTCGTGAGCATCAAAGGTGATAATATTGGAAACCCCCATGGAAATCAGTTCTTTTAGAGCCATAGCGCAGTCCAAGGATTCACGTTTTGTCCTTTTATGCTGGCGCCCTTCATAGAGAAAAGGCATGATCACATTGACTCGGTGGGCTGTGGCGGCAGAAGCGCCGATAATGCGTTTCAAATCCTGAAAGTGATCATCGGGCGACATGTGATTGGTGTAACCGCAGACTTTATAGGAAATACTGTAATTTGTAACGTCAACCATAGCAAAAAGATCTACACCACGAACGGACTCTTGTATCACGGCTTTGGCCTCACCGCTGCCAAAACGGGGGCAGACACAATCTAATAAATAGGAATCAATATTGTAACCTCGGTAATTCAGATCCTTCCGTCGGCGGATCAGCTCTTCTGTATCGTTTTTGCGAAATTCTACAATATAGCTGTTGACCTTCTCTGCAAGTGTCCTACAGCTTTCCAATGCCGCGATCTTCAGCGGAGCAATGGGCAATACATCATTAAATACATAATTGTTTGCCATGATAAACTCCTTCCCTGGATTAGCGAATAGTAAAATAATTAAAATATACTATTATACTTATAGCATTCTTATAAGTGAACCGTCAATAACCAAGTGCTATATTTCATAAAAAAACAAAACCCCATTCCTTTACAAAGCAGAGGAATATTGATATGATAAAGAAAGAACATGAGAGGAATCATCATATGAAAAAACGCAAACACAAAATTCAGGCAGTGGCCCCGGGATCGATTGCTGAGGAGATGGAGCTGGAAGCAGGAGATTTCCTTCTTACTATCAATGGAAATGAAATTGAGGATGTTTTCGATTATGAATATTATATAGGCAGCGAGAGTATGCTCATGCTGGTGGAAAAGGCCGACGGCGAGCTGTGGGAGCTGGAGATTGAAAATAATTATGAGGATTTGGGTATTACCTTTGAGAACGGGCTGATGAGCGATTACAAGTCCTGCTGCAATCGCTGTATTTTCTGTTTTATTGATCAGATGCCGCCAGGAATGCGGGAGACTTTATATTTCAAGGATGATGATTCCCGGCTTTCTTTTTTGCAGGGGAATTATATCACTCTGACAAATATGAAGGAGCATGATATTGAACGGATTATCAAATTCAAGCTGGCGCCGATCAATATTTCGGTTCATACGACGAATCCCCGCCTTCGTTGCGAGATGCTTCATAACCGTTTTGCCGGAGAAGCACTGAAGAAAATGGATACTCTTTTTCAGGCGCAGGTGCCGATGAATGGCCAGATCGTGCTTTGTCGGGGAATCAATGACGGTGCAGAGCTGGAACGGTCCATTGAAGATCTGGCAAAATATCTTCCGGTGATGGAAAGTGTATCGGTGGTTCCGGTAGGATTGTCAAAATATCGGGAAGGGCTGTATCCTCTGGAACCCTTTGACCGGGAATCAGCGGAAAAAGTGCTGGAAATTGTTGAACGGTGGCAACAAAAGCTCTGGCAGAAATGGAATAATCACTTTATTCATGCCAGTGATGAATTTTATTTACTTGCCGGCCGGGTTCTGCCGGAGGAAACACGTTACGATGGTTATCCGCAGTTGGAAAATGGAGTGGGTATGTTACGGCTGCTGGATTGTGAAGTGACCGATACCTTAGAAAAAATGGCAGACATTCCGGAGATCCCAAATGAAGCTTTATCGATTGCTACCGGTGAGCTGGCGTACCCCCATATAAAAAAGCAGGTGGCAAAAATCACACAGCAATATCCGCAAAAACAGGTACGTGTATATGCTATTCGCAATGAATTCTTTGGGGAACAGATTACGGTAGCCGGCTTGCTTACCGGGCAGGATATCATGTGCCAGCTGAAAGAGCAAAGGCTGGGAGAACGGCTTTTGCTGCCAATATGCATGTTCCGCAGCGGAGAAGATATATTTTTGGACGATGTTACCCGGGCTGAGGTACAAAGTGCTTTACAAGTGCCGGTAAATATTGTAAAATCGGGCGGTCGGGATCTGGTGTATGGGATTTTAGGGCTGGATGCAAAAGATGAGGAACCCTTGTCCTATTCCGGTTATGAGCTGAAAGAAATGGGGGAGTAGGCCGTATTTTTTGTGAGAGAAGAAAATGGAGGAAATATGAGTAAACCAATAGTTGCGATTGTCGGACGGCCCAATGTAGGCAAGTCTACATTATTTAATGTATTGGCCGGAGAAACAATTTCCATTGTCAAGGACACTCCCGGAGTAACCCGCGATCGGATTTATGCGGATTGTACCTGGCTGGACATGAATTTTACGTTGATTGATACTGGCGGTATTGAACCGGACAGCAAGGATATCATTCTCTCTCAGATGAGGGAGCAGGCACAGATCGCTATTGATACGGCAGATGTGATTATCTTTATTGTGGATGTACGGCAGGGCCTGGTGGATTCTGATTCTAAAGTGGCAGACATGCTGCGGCGTTCGGGCAAGCCGATTGTACTGGCTGTCAATAAGGTGGATAGCTTCCAGAAATATGGCAATGACGTTTATGAATTTTATAATTTGGGAATCGGTGAACCGTTGGGGGTATCCGCCGCCTCGCGGTTGGGCATCGGGGATCTCCTGGACGAAGTGGCAAAGCATTTCCGGGCAGAGCAGCTGGAAGAGACGGATGACGATCGCCCGAGAGTCGCGATTGTCGGTAAACCCAATGTTGGTAAATCATCGATTATCAACAAGCTGATCGGTGCAAACCGGGTAATTGTATCGGATATTGCAGGAACCACGCGGGATGCTGTGGATACCGAGGTCATGCATGAAGGAACCGAATATATATTTATCGATACGGCCGGACTTCGCAGAAAAAGTAAGATAAAAGAAGATCTGGAGCGTTACAGTATCATCCGTACGGTATCGGCAGTAGAACGGGCTGACGTGGTGGTGCTGGTTATCGATGCCGTGGAAGGGGTAACCGAGCAGGACGCCAAGATTGCCGGAATTGCCCATGACCGGGGCAAGGGGATCATTGTGGCAGTCAATAAATGGGACGCTGTGGAGAAAACGGACAAGACTATCTATGAATACACAAAAAAGATCCAGGATACCCTGTCTTTTATGCAGTATGCGGAAATGATTTTTATCTCGGCAGTGACCGGGCAGCGGCTGCCAAAGCTGTTTGAGCTGATTGATGTGGTCCGGCAGAATCAAAATATGCGGATTGCTACTGGCGTTCTCAATGAGATCATGACCGAGGCTGTGGCATTGCAGCAGCCGCCTTCCGATAAAGGGAAAAGGCTGAAGCTGTTTTATATGACCCAGGTGGCGGTAAAGCCGCCGACGTTTGTGGTATTTGTCAATGATAAAGAACTGATGCATTTTTCTTATATGCGGTATCTGGAAAATAAAATCCGCGAAACTTTTGGTTTTAAGGGGACGGCTCTGAAGTTTCTGATTCGGGAGCGGTCCGGAAAGGAGCCGTGATGGAGAGAATCCTTTGTCTTGTTATCGGATATGCATTTGGTTTATTTCAAACCGGTTATCTTTACAGTAAGGCGCATCAGATAGATATTCGCAATTATGGCAGCGGCAATTCCGGCAGCACGAATATATTGCGGGTTATGGGGGTAAAAGCAGGCCTGATCGTTTTTATCGGCGATACCTCCAAAATGATATTAGCCTGTCTTTTGACCCGTTATCTGTTTCGCGAACAGCCGGGGATGATCTATGTATATCTTTTATATACGGGATTTGGTGTGATATTGGGGCATAATTTCCCTTTCTATATGGGGTTTAAGGGAGGAAAAGGCATCGCAGCATCCGCCGGCCTTCTGGCCGCCACCGACTGGCGGGTAATGTTGGTTTGTCTGGTGGTGTTTGTCGCTGTGGTTGCTGTGACACGTTATGTATCCCTGGGATCAATTTTGGTGATGATTCTGTTTTTTATCGGTATGGTCTTTTTCGGATTAAGAGGAGAGTATGGGATCGCAGACAAAGCCCTGCCGGAATTTTGCGCGATGGCGTTCGCGATCAGTATAATGGGTATCTGGCGGCATCACACGAATATCAAACGGCTTTTATCCGGAACGGAAAATAAGCTTGGGGCAAAAAAACAATAAAAGCATAAAAGGGCAGGAAGGATAAAAACGATGGCAAAAATCAGTATGATCGGAGCCGGAAGCTGGGCGATAGCACTTGCTTCCCTTTTGCATCATCAGGGAAATGAAATTACGGTATGGTCGGCTGTTGAACGGGAGATTACCGCTTTGAATGCTACCAGGCGATTGCCGGCGCTTCCGGATTTGAAATTGCCGGAAACCATGCTTTTTACAGAGGATTTGGAACAGGCTATGAAAGCTTCGGATATGCTGGTTATGGCGGTCCCCTCGATCTATGTACGGCAAACTGCGGTGAGGCTGCGGCCATTTTGCAAAGAAGGTCAGATTGTTGTCAATGTGGCAAAGGGAATCGAAGATGCCAGCCTGATGACCTTGTCATCTGTAATCGGGCAGGAGCTTCCTATGGCTGATGTGGCGGTGTTGTCAGGACCCAGCCATGCAGAGGAGGTCAGCCTGGGCCTGCCGACGACTTGCGTTGCTGGCGCCAGAAGCCGTCAGACAGCAGAGCGGATACAGGAAGTATTTATGAGTCCGGTATTCCGGGTATACACCAGTCCCGATATTTTGGGAATCGAGATCGGCGGTGCATTGAAAAATGTGATTGCCCTGGCAGCGGGTATCGCGGATGGGCTGGGATATGGAGATAATACCAAAGCAGCATTGATTACCCGGGGAATTTATGAAATTACCCGCCTGGGGCTGGCTATGGGAGGTAAAGCGTCTACCTTTGGCGGCCTTTCCGGGATCGGGGATCTGATAGTGACCTGCGCCAGTATGCACAGCCGCAACCGGCGGGCCGGTATTTTGATCGGAAAAGGTCATTCTATGAAAGAAGCCATGGATGAAGTACAGATGGTGGTGGAGGGTGTTTATTCTGCGAAAGCCGGGCTGGCGTTGGCAGAAAGGCATCAGGTGCCGGTGCCGATTATAACCGAGGTCAATCAGGTTTTATTTGAAGGCAAATCTGCACGAAATGCCGTAAACGATCTCATGCTGCGCGATCGGACAGAGGAGAGTGCCGGCGCTGGATGGGAAACATAAAAAGTTCTTGACAATGTATTTTTATACGTCTATAATGATTTTCAGCTTTTAAAGCTTGCAAATAATAAGAGGAGGAAACAATTATGAGAAAGTTTTTTGGTTTCGGAATGGCAGCGATCCTGGCTGCTTCTCTGACTGCCTGTGGCGGCGGAAGTTCTGCAGATTCCACCACGGCAGCACCGGCAGCAGGAAATGATACTACGACAGAGGCCGCCGCGGATAACAGCAATGGCGGAGAAGCCGCACCGGAAGCGGCGGGCGGCGCATTTAAGCTTGGTGTGGTTGGTCCTCTGACCGGTCCGGCGGCCGCTTACGGGATCGCCGTACAAAACGGTGTGGATCTGGCTGTCAAGGAGATCAATGCGGCAGGCGGTGTAAACGGAGCCATGCTGGAGATGAATTCTCAGGATGATGAGCATGATCCGGAAAAATCGGTCAATGCCTATAATACCCTGAAAGACTGGAATATGCAGATGTTAGTCGGCGCAGTTACCTCCAAGCCATGCATTGCTGTTGCCGCGGAGTCTTCCAATGACAATCTGTTCCAGATTACTCCTTCCGGTTCTGCCGTAGAGTGTGCCGCCCCAGACAACGTATTCCGCGTATGCTTTGCCGATCCGGCTCAGGGGACAGCTTCTGCCAAATATATTGGCGAGAATAAGCTGGGCACGAAGATTGCGATTATTTATGACAGCTCTACTGAGTATTCTTCCGGTATTCGTGAGGCTTTTGTAGCTGAGGCGGCGAATGAAGGACTGGAGATCGTTGCGGATGAAGCCTTTACTGCTGATACCAATACGGATTTTTCCGTGCAATTGGACAAGGCTAAGGACGCCGGTGCAGAACTGGTATTTCTGCCGATTTATTATCAGGAGGCTTCCGTTATCTTAAAGCAGGCCAGCGACAAGGAATTTGCACCGGTCTTCTTTGGTGTGGATGGCATGGACGGTATCCTGAGTGTGAAAAATTTTGACACATCCCTGGCAGAGGGTGTCATGCTGCTGACTCCGTTCTCAGCGACAGAAGAAGGAAGCAAGGCATTTACCGATGCTTATGTAGCGGCATATGGGATTGAACCGAACCAGTTTGCAGCGGACGCTTACGACGCTGTATATGCTATCAAGGCAGCGGCAGAACAGGCTGGCATTACCCCGGATATGGATGCTTCTGCTATCTGTGATGCCATGAAGGTTGCCATGACCGAGATATCCATCGACGGACTGACTGGCGAGGGTATGACTTGGGACGCTGCCGGTGAAACAGGCAAGGCTCCGAAGGCCGTAAAGATTGTCAATGGCGTATATGAGATGCAGTAATAACGGAATATAAGAAAAGATCCAACAGGGGGTCGTCTTACAGACGGCTCCTTGTTTCTTTATTCAGAGGGTGGTATTTCTTGATAAACAACGCAATGGGATTGATTTTTACTTGCACATCATATCTTCCTATGATATAATTCGACTTAAATTATGCGTTAAGAGAAAAGACGAAAAGGGGTAGGCTTCATGAGTTTTCTGTCATATTTGATCAATGGAATCAGCTTGGGCAGCATCTATGCGATCATTGCATTGGGATATACGATGGTATATGGAATCGCACGGATGCTGAATTTTGCCCATGGGGACATTATTATGGTGGGAGGATTCGCCATCTTTACTGTAGTCAGCACGATGGGTCTGCCGCCGCTTCTGGGTATTTTTGTAGCTATAGTGGTCTGCACGGTTTTAGGTGTGACGATTGAACGCGTGGCATATCGCCCGTTGCGGGGAGCTTCTTCCCTGGCTGTACTGATCACCGCTATTGGTGTCAGTTATCTGTTGCAGAATGTTGCGCTGTTGATTTTTGGTTCGAATGCCCGTCAGTTCACCTCCGTGGTGACACTGCCGAACTTAAAGCTGGCCGATGGCGCTTTAACCATTTCCAGTGTTACTATCGTGACGATTATATCTTGCATTGCGATTATGGTTGCGCTGACTTCCTTTATCAACAAGACAAAAATAGGGCAGGCCATGCTGGCTGTGTCAGAAGACAACGGAGCCGCCACTCTGATGGGAATTGATGTGAACCGAACCATTGCCATTACTTTTGCCATTGGTTCGGCTCTGGCGGCGGTTGCCGGAGCGCTTCTCTGTTCCACCTATCCGTCGCTGACTCCCTATACTGGTTCTATGCCAGGAATTAAAGCTTTCGTGGCTGCTGTATTTGGTGGGATTGGCTCGATTCCGGGAGCCCTGATCGGGGGGATTCTGCTGGGGGTGATCGAGAATTTGTCCAAAGCTTATATCTCTTCTCAGCTATCCGATGCGATTGTATTTTCTGTGCTGATTATCGTGCTTTTGGTGCGTCCTACCGGTATCCTTGGCCGGAAGATCAATGAGAAAGTGTAGGTGAAAGGGATGAATAAGAATAAAGTTCGGATACAAAACGGTATCACATATGGCATTGTAGTGGGCTGTTGGCTCTTGGTACAGCTCATGGATAAAACCGGACACATGACCAGCCTGTTGCGGGGAATCCTGGTTCCTCTTTGCATGTACTCGATTCTGGCTATTTCACTGAATCTGACGGTGGGCATTTTGGGTGAGCTGAGCCTGGGCCATGCAGGTTTTATGTGCGTGGGAGCTTTTTCCGGTGCATTCTTCACGAAATGTATGGAAAGCGTTCTGCCGAATCTACAGTTGCGGTTTTTTTTGGCGATTTTGATCGGTGCGGCCGTGGCAGGCATCTGCGGGATTCTGATCGGCATTCCGGTGCTGCGTTTGAAGGGGGATTATCTCGCGATTGTCACCTTGGCCTTTGGAGAGATTATTAAAAATCTGATCAATGTCATGTATATTGGCCTGGATAAGAGCGGCTTCCATTTCTCAATCAAAGATACCATGTCTCTGGGGATGGATGAAACTGGCGTGGTAATCATTAAAGGCGCTCAGGGAATTACCGGCACCCCTAAAGCTGCCACTTTTCTCATTGCAACGATTCTGCTTTTGATTACACTTTTTATTGTGCTGAATCTGATTCATTCCCGTACCGGACGTGCGATCATGTCTATTCGTGACAACCGAATCGCGGCAGAATCGATAGGGATTAACATTACCAAATATAAGCTGATGGCTTTTGCCATTTCCGCTGTCTTGGCCGGAGTAGCCGGTGTTTTATATGCGCATAATCTGTCTACGCTGGCGGCGACTCCTAAGAATTTCGGCTATAATATGTCTATTATGATTTTGGTGTTTGTGGTTCTTGGGGGCCTGGGGAATATCCGGGGTTCGATGATTGCAGCAGTCGTGCTGACTCTGCTGCCGGAGCTTTTACGTGGTTTGAATGATTATCGGATGCTAATCTATGCCATTGTATTGATTGTGATGATGCTGTTCAATTCCAGTCCCAAGGCAATTGAAGTACGTTCGGTATTGTGGGAGCGTTTCCATAAGAGAAAAGATACTGGTGCGAAGGAGGCTGCATAACTATGGCAATGTTGGAAGTGAAAAATCTGGGCATTTCCTTTGGCGGCCTGAAGGCGGTAGATGATTTCAGTGTTACCATTGAAAAAGGACAGCTATACGGCCTGATAGGGCCAAATGGCGCTGGAAAAACCACAATATTTAATTTGCTTACCGGGGTATATCGTCCGGATACAGGGACAATTTTTTTGGATGGGCAAAATATCACGGGAAAGAAGACGATCGAAATCAATCAGGACGGAATTGCCCGTACCTTTCAAAATATCCGCCTGTTTAAAGAACTGAATGTGCTGGACAATGTGAAAGCAGGATTGCATAATCATTATAAATATTCCACCGTTGAGGGAATCTTACGTCTGCCCCGATATTATCATGTGGAAAAACAGATGGATATGCGGGCTATGGAGCTTTTGAAGGTATTTGATCTGGATGGAGAGTGGGATTATAAGGCATCCAACCTTCCCTACGGAAAGCAGAGAAAGCTGGAGATTGCCCGTGCTCTAGCCACAGAGCCTAAGCTGCTTCTTTTAGACGAGCCAGCCGCTGGCATGAATCCCAATGAAACAGCGGAGCTGATGGAGACGATCCGCTTTGTGCGGGATAATTTTGACATGACAATCTTGTTAATTGAGCATGACATGAAGCTGGTTTCCGGAATCTGCGAGCAGCTGACAGTGCTGAATTTCGGGCAGGTTTTAACGCAAGGTGAGACATCAGAGGTGCTGAATGATAAACGGGTGATCACGGCTTATCTTGGAGAGTAGGAGGAGAGGCGATTATGGCAATACTGGAAGTAAAAGAGCTGGAGGTTTTTTATGGTGTAATCCAGGCCCTCAAAGGAATCTCCTTTGAGGTAAATCCAGGTGAGATCATTGCGCTGATTGGGGCTAATGGAGCCGGAAAAACTACCACGCTGCAAACCATTACCGGATTGATTCCGTCAAAGGCAGGGCATATCGTTTATGACGGAACCGATATTACCAAAATGCCCGGTCATAAGCTGGTTGCCATGGGGATGGCCCATGTGCCGGAAGGCCGGCGGGTGTTTGCCCAGCTGACCGTGCTGCAGAATCTGAGGCTGGGCGCCTATACCAGAAAGGATAAGGGGGAGATTGAAGACACTTTAAAGGTGATCTATCAACGTTTCCCACGGCTGGAGGAACGGAAGAACCAGATGGCCGGAACCCTTTCCGGAGGGGAACAGCAGATGTTGGCCATGGGGCGGGCGCTGATGTCCCATCCCAAACTAATCGTCATGGACGAACCGTCCATGGGGCTTTCCCCCATCTATGTCAATGAGATTTTCGATATTATCCAAAAGATCAATGCCGATGGAACTACAGTACTTTTGGTAGAACAAAATGCTAAAAAGGCATTATCGATTGCCCACCGCGCTTATGTGCTGGAAACCGGAAAGATTGTACTGAGCGGAGATGCCAGTGAACTGATGAATGACGATTCTGTAAAAAAAGCTTATTTAAGTGAATAAAACAACTGCTATAAATATTCAGAAAACACTACAATAATGAGGGAAAAGTCCTAGACTTTTCCCTCATTATTGTGGTAATATATGAGTATAGCAAAGCAAAGTGTAGAAAACAAATTTTATAATTCAGAGGAGGTTTTTGCTATGAAAGGAAATGTGATTGTCGGACAGTCCGGAGGTCCCACGGCGGTGATTAATTCCAGCTTAGCAGGAGTATACCGCACTGCTATCGACCGGGGGGCCAAGAAAGTTTATGGTATGAGATTTGGCATCCAGGGATTACTGGATGAGCAATACGTCGATCTGTCCAAACATATTAAAAATGATCTGGATGTGGAAATTTTAAAGCGGACCCCGTCAGCGTTCTTGGGTACTTGCCGTTATAAACTGCCGGATATCCATGAAAATCAGGATATTTATGTAAAAATTTTTGAAATTTTAGAAAAGCTGAATATCGAATGTTTCATTTATATCGGAGGCAACGATTCCATGGATACGATCAAAAAGCTTTCCGATTATGCGATCCTGACAGGGAAAAGTCAGAAATTTGTGGGTGTTCCCAAGACAATTGATAATGATCTGGCCTTGACGGATCACACGCCGGGATATGGAAGCGCCGCCAAATATATTGCGACTTCCACCAAAGAGGTGATTCGGGATGGACTGGGCTTTTCTTACAAGAAAAAGCTGGTAACCATTATCGAGATCATGGGACGAAATGCCGGCTGGCTGACGGGAGCATCTGCTCTTTCCAAAGGAGAGGATTGCGATGGCCCCGATCTGATTTATCTGCCGGAAGTTGCTTTTGAGATTGATAAGTTCGTGTCCCGGGTCAGAAAACTGTTAGAGAAAAAAGACGTCGTGGTAATTGCTATTTCTGAAGGTATCCGGACGGAGGACGGCAAATACATCAGCGAGCTTTCTGCCGCCACAGATTATGTAGATGCTTTCGGGCATAAGCAGCTGACGGGTTCTGCCAGTTATCTGGCCAATGTCATTAATCAGCAGATTGGCTGTAAGGCCAGAGCTGTGGAGTTCAGTACTCTGCAGAGAAGCGCCGCCCATTTGGCATCCCGGGTAGATGTAAATGAGGCGTTTATGGTAGGTGGTGCAGCAGTGAAAGCAGCGGATGAGGGGGATTCGGGCAAGATGGTTGTCATTGACCGGGTATCCGATGATCCGTACCAGAGCGCGACCGGTATCTACGATGTACACAAAATTGCAAACGGAGAGAAGCTGGTGCCGAGAGAGTGGATCACCAAAGATGGCACCTATGTGACGGAAGAATTTATTGATTACGTGCGTCCGCTTATCCAGGGCGATTCTCCCTGTGTCATGGTAGGTGGTATCCCGCGTCATCTTTATATGTCTTCCAGCAGAGGGAAGAAAGGGGAATAATGCTTATGCTGTCAAAGGCAATTGGAATCGCTACGAACGCTTTTCATGGGGTTAATGACGCCAACGGGAATCCCTATATCGACCATGCCATGCGTGTCATGAGCAAGATGGACACGGAGGAAGAGAAGATCATAGCGGTGCTTCATGACGTGGTGGAGGATACGGAAATGACCTTGCACGAGCTGCAGGAAGCCGGCTTCTCCCGGACCGTCCTGGATACAATTGGCATGCTGACAAAAAAGCCCGACATGAAATATTTTGACTATATTGAGGACATTCATTCCAGTGAACTGGCATCCAAGATAAAGATTGCCGAGATTGAGGATAACCAGGACATTATGCGTGTTCGCAAAATGTCGTTTCAGACTTATACTACCCCGGAACGAGTAAAGAAAACTCTTGCTATCCTCCGTAACGAGGAAAGCGGTGTGAAATACAAGTGATAAAATGGTTCCCCCTGGCATATGCTTATAGCAGTGACATAGCAAGGGGGTATCTTCATGGAAAGCTATAATGTATACAAAGATATCAAGGCACGGACCGGCGGCGAGATCTATTTAGGTGTCGTTGGTCCGGTCCGGACTGGCAAATCGACTTTTATCAAGCGATTTATGGAGCAGCTGGTACTTCCGGAGATGGAAGATGAACATCGGAAAAATCAGACGCGGGATGAACTGCCTCAAAGTGCGGCGGGAAAGACCATTATGACGACAGAGCCTAAGTTCATTCCCAAAGAAGCGGCGCTGATCCAGCCGGCGGAAGGCATTCAGGCCAAGGTACGGCTGATTGATTGTGTGGGCTTTATGGTAGACGGAGCTGCAGGACATGTGGAAAATGAGCGGGAGCGTCTGGTGAAAACGCCATGGTTTGAAGAGGAAATTCCCTTTACCCAGGCGGCGGAGATTGGAACCCGCAAGGTGATCAAAGACCATTCTACCATTGGAATTGTCGTTACCACGGATGGCTCTTTTGGAGATTTGAAGCGGGAATCGTACATAGCAGCCGAGAATACGGCAATTCAGGAACTAAAGGATATTGGCAAGCCGTTTCTGGTCCTTCTCAATTCGGATCGTCCCTATTCAGAAGAGACCGGCCGTTTGGCAAAGGAGTTGGAAAAACAATATTCCGTAACAGTAATGCCGGTGAACTGCGAACAGCTGAAGCGGGAAGATGTACACCGGATTTTGGAGAAAGTGCTGAAGGAATTTCCTGTGACAGAGGTGGATTTCTTTATTCCGAAATGGCTGGAGATCCTGCCGGGAAGCCATTGGCTGAAGGAACAGGCAGTCAAGACAGCCAGGGAGTTGATGGCACAGGTGCATCAAATGAAGGATGTGCCAGTCAACTTTGGCAATGGTGATTCTGAAGTGATTCGTTCCATGAAGGTAGATCAGATGGATCTGTCCAATGGCAGTGTATCTGTCCAGGTAGTTTTGGAAGATGGTTATTATTATCAGACGCTCAGCGATTTTGCGGGAATTGCGATAACCGATGAATATCAGCTCATGCAGAAGCTGCGGGATCTGGCCTCCATGCAGACGGAGTATGATAAGGTTCTAAATGCCATGAACCAGGTGCGGATGCGTGGCTATGGCGTTGTCACCCCTGAGCGATCCGAGATTATTTTGGATGAACCAACCGTGATTCGCCATGGAAACAAATATGGTGTCAAGATGCGTGCAGAAGCGCCCTCGATCAACCTGATTAAGGCGCATATTCAGACAGAGATTGCTCCGATTGTCGGCAGTGAACAGCAAGCGGAGGATCTGATTGCCTATATGAAGGAAAATGCCAAAAAGAAAGAAGATGGTATTTGGGACACGAATATTTTCGGAAAATCAATTGAGCAGATTGTCGAGGATGGCATTCAGGCCAAAGTAAGTCAGATGACGGAGGATTGCCAGATGAAACTTCAGGATGCTTTACAAAAAATTATTAACGATAGCTCCGGCGGGATGATATGTATTATTATTTAGCGATTTTAGACTTATTTAATTAAAAGGATCCCCGTACCCCAACCAGATAACAACTCAACAACCTAGTGTGCTGACACATTTACATTTCCTTCGATGCCTTGCCTGAAAGTAAATGTGTCAGTACACTAGAATTCCCCACCAAAGAGGAGGTAAATTATGCGTATCGTATTTAGTGGTGCTGCTCATGAAGTAACGGGAAGTTGTCATTATCTGCAGACTGGAGAAACTCATTTGCTTATTGATTGCGGTATGGAGCAGGGGTTCAACATTTATGAAAATGTAGAGCCGCCGGTTCCCTGGTCACAGATTGATTATGTATTGCTGACACATGCCCATATCGACCATGCAGGGATGCTTCCCTACATTTATGCCAGAGGATTCTCCGGATCCGTCATGGCGACAAATGCTACCTGTGATCTGTGTAATATTATGCTCAAAGACAGTGCTCACATTCAGGAGATGGAGGCTGAGTGGAAAAACCGGAAATCCCGGAGAGCCGGGGGCGAAGAGGTAAAACCGCTTTATGAGATGAATGATGCCCTGGGAGTTTTAGAGCACTTTGTTCCCAACAATTATGGAGATATTGTTAAGCTGAATGATGATGTAACCATCCGCTTTACGGATATCGGCCATCTTTTAGGTTCTGCATCCATAGAAATCTGGCTGAAAGAGGATGGCATTGAAAAAAAGATCGTTTTTTCCGGTGATATCGGAAACAAAAATAAACCTTTGATCTGTGATCCATCCTATACGATGGCTGCTGATTATGCAGTAATGGAATCCACCTACGGCAACCGTTTGCATCAAAAAGGAGCCGATCACATTACAGAATTGGTGCGAATTGTGCAGGAGACTTTGGACCGGGGAGGAAATGTCGTAATTCCGGCGTTTGCAGTAGGAAGAACCCAGGAGCTTTTATATTATTTCCGCCATATCAAAACGCAGCGCCTGATCCGTGGACATGAGAATTTTGAAGTTTATGTAGACAGTCCTCTGGCCGTGGAAGCGACGCATGTATTTAAACAAAATCAACTGGAATGTTATGATGATGAGACCCAGGAGCTGGTACGGATGGGGATCAATCCCATTTCATTCCCCGGACTGAAGCTATCGATCAGCAGTGAAGAATCCAAGAACATCAACTTTGATCCCACTCCTAAGGTAATTATCTCTGCCTCTGGTATGTGTGATGCAGGAAGAATCCGCCATCATTTAAAACATAATCTCTGGCGGCGGGAGTGTACGGTTATTTTTGCCGGTTATCAGGCGGAGGGAACTTTGGGACGAAGCCTGGTTGACGGGAATCGCATAGTTAAGCTTTTTGGTGAAACGATCGAAGTGGAAGCACATATAGAGATTCTTCATGATATCAGCGGCCATGCCGATCGGGACGGACTTTTGGAATGGGTGGAGAACTTTCAGAAAAAGCCGGAGCAGCTCTTCATCGTACATGGCAGCGATGATGTCTGCGATCAGTTTGCAGAACTCGTCACAGAACGGACAGGCATTCCGGCAAAAGCACCTTTCAGCGGAGCAGAATATGATCTGATTGCCGGCCAATGGATCAAAGAAACCGTGGGAGTTCCCATTGTATCTAAGAGTGCCTCTACCAGAAAAGCCAAAGGCATCTTTGCCCGTCTGCTGGCGGCCGGGGAACGTCTGATGGCAGTAATTGCCCACAATGAGGGCGGCACGAACAAAGATTTGGCCAAATTCGCCGATCAGATTCATGCTCTGTGCGACAAATGGGACAGATAGGAGAGCTGGGATTTTATGACCAAGGTTCAGATATACACGGACGGTTCCGCTAAAGGAAATCCGGACGGACCGGGCGGCTACGGGACGGTTTTGCAATTTATGGACAATAAGGGGCAGCTTCATGAGAAAGTGATTTCTGCCGGTTACCGAAAAACAACCAATAACCGGATGGAGCTGATGGCGGCGATAGCTGGCCTTGAGGCATTGAACCGTCCCTGTCAGGTGGAATTATTTTCCGATTCGAAATATTTGACTGACGCTTTTAACCAGCATTGGATCGATAGCTGGATAGCGAATAACTGGAAGCGGGGTAAAAGCGGAACCGTAAAAAATATCGATCTGTGGGAGCGCCTGTTAGAGGCCAGAGCTCCCCATCAGGTAACTTTTATCTGGGTCAAAGGTCATGCTGGCCATCCTCAAAATGAACGATGCGATAAGCTTGCCACCTCTGCAGCGGATGGCAAGCATTTGCTGATCGATGAAGGCAGTGAAAATCCCGTTTTCGGAAATAATTAGTTAAGGTTCTCTTACAAATATTTACTTCTTTTGTCTGCCGGTTCCCTTTCCTGGAAGATTGTGTTATGGTATAACCAAAGAACGGCTAACCACAAACAAACAATCAAAGACAGGGATGATTTTATTATGAAGCCAAAAGGAATCTGGATTGCTATTTGCATGATTCTTTCAATTGGAATCTTTTCTACGGATTATATAAAAAAACGAACCGGGATGCTTATGGGGACAGATCTGGCTATCGAGGCATTCCCGGAATTTGTTGAAAGCTCTACCACTCAGACAAACATACAGCCCCGTTCTTCATCTCTTGCCACGATATCAGCTGCCGAGGCGGCTCTTATATCAGAAAGCATGGAGGAGAACGTGGCTTTGTTCCGTCTAAATGAGCTGGATGAACAGCTGAAACAAAATTCATACCAGGGAACTGACGTCACCACAAATTCCCGGATTGCTTTTGCAGAAAATGAATGGCAGTTATGGGAGAGCGAATTGCAGCGGATATTAGGCGTGCTAAAAGAAAAGCTGGATCCCCAGGCGCAGGAATCCCTGATGTATCAGCAGATAGAATGGATGAAAAGCCGGGAAGAAAAAGCTGTAAATGCTTCGCAAAAACGGATAGGCAGTGCAATGGAAGAGATCCATTACAATCATTCCCTGGCAGAGCTGACCCGGGCCCGGGCGTATGAGTTGGCAGAGACGTATGGTGAATTCCTTACTGAATAAATAATATAATTCTTCTTTACAATTCCGTCTTGCTAAATACCCCCTACTATGATAAGATACAAGGATGGAGTAAGTTGATATCGAAACCATGGAGGGATAATGAATTATGACAAAAGTGATAATTAGCTTATTAGCCTATACGTTTAAGGCAATTGTATTTGCCGTGATTGCTTATGCAGGTATTATCTTTGGTAAAAAATTCAGAGACAGCAAAGATGCCGGAAGAGCGGTAGAAAGCCAGGAAGGCAAATAATACGGAGGACACTGACGTGAAGAAGTACGGCGTAAATGAACTGAGAAAAATGTTTCTGGAGTTTTTCGAGAGCAAGGGCCATCTGGCGATGAAGAGCTTTTCTTTAGTGCCTCACAATGACAATAGCCTGTTGCTGATCAACTCCGGCATGGCACCATTAAAGCCTTATTTTACCGGGCAGGAGATTCCGCCGCGCAAACGGGTTACTACCTGCCAAAAGTGTATTCGTACGGGAGATATTGAAAATATCGGTAAAACCGCACGGCATGGAACTTTCTTTGAAATGTTGGGTAATTTTTCTTTCGGAGATTATTTTAAGGATGAAGCGATTCACTGGTCCTGGGAATTTTTGACGGAAGTGGTGGGGTTGGATCCCAATCGTTTGTATCCGTCAGTATATCTGGAGGACGATGAAGCCTTTGATATCTGGCATAAAAAAATCGGTATTGCCAAAGAACGGATTTTTCGTTTTGGCAAAGAAGATAATTTCTGGGAGCATGGCGCAGGCCCTTGTGGTCCCTGTTCCGAGATTTACTACGATCGTGGTGAAAAATATGGCTGTGGCAAACCAGGATGTACCGTAGGCTGTGAATGTGACCGTTATATTGAAGTATGGAATAATGTCTTTACGCAGTTTGAAAATGATGGCCACGGCAATTATACCGAGTTGATTCAAAAAAATATTGATACCGGTATGGGCTTGGAGCGTCTGGCTGTCGTGGTTCAGGACGTGGATTCTCTTTTTACTATAGATACCAACAAAGCGCTTTTGGATGAGGTATGCCATCTGGCGCATACCAGCTATCAGAGCGATGAGAAAAAGGACGTGTCTCTGCGGATTATCGCCGATCATGTCAAATCCTGTACTTTCATGATCTCGGACGGGATTATGCCTTCCAATGAGGGGCGCGGTTATGTATTGCGCCGCCTGTTGCGCCGTGCTGCCCGTCATGGAAGACTTTTGGGAATAGAAGGACGATTTATGGCAGGGCTTGCCCAGACTGTAATTTCTCTTTCCAAAGACGGTTATCCTGAATTGGAAGAAAAGAGCGCGATGATTCTCAAAGTGCTCACCGAAGAGGAAGAAAAGTTCAACCGGACAATTGATACCGGGCTTTCCATTCTGGCCGAGATGGAAGAGGCAATGTCAAAGAGAGGAGATACGGTCCTCTCCGGGGCAGATGCCTTTAAGCTTTATGATACTTATGGTTTTCCGCTGGATTTGACCGTTGAGCTGTTGGAAGAAAAGCAGATGACGGTGGATGAGGAAGGCTTCCAGGCCGCCATGAAAGAACAGCGGAAGAAGGCGAAAGACGCCAGAAAAACCACCAACTACATGGGGGCGGACGTGACAGTTTATCAATCCATTCCGGCAGAGATTACCAGTACTTTCGTCGGCTATGATCGTTTGGTACATGAATCAGAGATTGTGGTTCTTACCACAGAGTATGAACTGGTGCAGGCTCTGACAGATGGACAAACAGGGACCATCCTGGTGGAAGAGACTCCTTTCTACGGCACGATGGGAGGACAGGCTGGCGATACTGGTGTGATCGAAAGCAGCAATGGTTGCTTTATTGTAGAAGATACCATTCATTTGCAGGGCGGGAAAATTGGCCATGTAGGAAAAATGGTTTCCGGAATGCTGACAGTGGGCGAAGCCGTTTCTCTGAAGGTAAAAGAAAAAAGCCGTCGTGATACCGAAAAGAATCATAGCGCGACCCATTTGCTACAGAAGGCGCTTCGCCTGGTGTTAGGCGAACATGTGGAGCAGGCAGGCTCCCTGGTTACACCAGAACGTCTTCGTTTTGATTTCACGCATTTTTCCGCCATGACCCGCGAAGAGATCCGGGCAGTGGAGGAACTGGTAAATAAAGAAATTCAGGAAAATCTGGATGTGATCACGCAGGAGATGAGTCTGGATGAAGCGAAGAAGACAGGTGCCATGGCACTTTTTGGTGAAAAATATGGCGAGACGGTACGTGTGGTCAAGATGGGCGATTTCTCTACAGAGCTTTGCGGTGGTACTCATGTGGCTCATACTGGCCAGGTTCATGCCTTTAAAATTTTATCTGAGGCCGGAATCGCAGCAAATGTCCGCCGGATCGAAGCGCTGACCGGGGATGGCCTGATGGATTATTATCAACAGATGGAAGAAGAGCTTCATCAGGCAGCGAAAGTTGTCAAAAGCACTCCCTGGGAGTTGAAAGGCCGGATCGAGTCGATGCTGGAAGAAATCCGTACTCTGCATTCCGAGAACGAGAAGCTAAAAGCGCGTCTGGCGAAGGATTCTCTGGGGGATGTCATGGATCGGGTAAAAGACATTAGCGGTATAAAGGTGCTTGCAGCAAAGGTCAGTGACGCAGATATGAATGGTCTGCGCAATCTGGGCGATCAACTGAAGGACAAGCTGGGAGAAGGTGTGATCGTCTTAGCCTCTGTTTTGGATGGCAAAGTCAGCCTGATGGCCACAGCTACCGACGAAGCGCAAAAGAAGGGTGCCCATGCAGGAAATTTGATAAAAGCAATTGCCGGTTTGGTAGGCGGCGGCGGTGGCGGCCGTCCTAATATGGCACAGGCCGGCGGAAAGAATCCGGCTGGTGTAGATGCCGCGATGGAGAAAGTATATGAGACCGCTGCCGAACAACTGAAGTAACTTAAGGCCGTATTTGCAGGCTTAAAAAAAGCGATTTTTAAGGCAAAAGGGAAATTTGCCATGTTTTGCAAAAAATAGTTGACGAATAGAGATTTTATGTTATAATTTAAGCAGTGCGAATAAATACCCAAACAGTTGTATTATGCACAAGTACACAACTGGAGGGAGGTCAGGTGTGAGCGATGTCAAACGTAATTGTTAAAGAGAACGAGAGTTTGGACAGTGCATTGCGCAGATTTAAAAGAAACTGTGCAAAAGCAGGTATCCAGCAAGAAATTCGTAAAAGAGAACATTACGAGAAACCAAGCGTCAGACGTAAGAAAAAGTCTGAGGCCGCAAGAAAACGTAAATTTAATTAAACGTTTCAAAAACCCCAGTCATAAGGCTGGGGTTTTTTTCGTAGAATAGTAATAATTTCCAACAGAGGATAGAGCCATTGTTTGAGCGGATGAAAATTGCGGCAGCGGACAATCTGAAACTGCCGAAAGATGTGGTATTGGGAGAGGTATTGATATCGTTTGTTGGCCGAACCAGCGTAATAGTCGAAAACTATCGGGGAATTCTTATTTATGATGATCAGACGGTAAAGCTACAGGCAAGAAATTGCAAGCTGCAGTTCCACGGAAAACGGCTTCATATCGAATATTACAATCACGATGAGATGAAAATCAGCGGTTTTATCCAGTCAATGGAATTCGGCGACTAAACGGTGTTCACAAGAATATGATGGAAACGGGAGTGATTGGATTGAAGGATACCTTAAAGCATTATTTCCAGGGATATCTGAGAATCCGGCTGAAAGGATTTTCACCGGAACGTTTTCTGAATTTATGTATGGCAAAACAGATTGTAATCTGGGATCTGAAATATCAGGATGATAGTTATCAGTTCCTGATCAGCATCCGGGATTACCGGCGGGTAAAACCATTAGTCAGAAAGGCACAGGTACGACTGAGAATTCTGGGAAGATACGGACTTCCCTTTTTTTTATACCGGAACCGAAAAAGGAAATTATATGCCGCTGGCATTGCTTCCTTTTTTCTCGTTTTGTTGGTGATGTCACAGTTTATCTGGGATATTACGATTGAAGGGAATTATCAGTTTACAGATGATACTTTGCTTCACTATTTGGATACCCAGGATATCCGCTATGGACGTCCCAAGATAGGGATTGACTGTGATCAATTAGAAGAATCCATTCGCAGTGATTATCCGGAAATCATATGGGTTTCCGCGCGTATTTCCGGCACCCGTTTGATGATTAAGGTAAAGGAAAATGAGGTGATGAGTAATATCCCGCAAAAAGATAGCCTGCCTCGCGATCTGGTAGCTGAAAAATCAGGTACGATCACCCGCATGATCATTCGCCGGGGAAAATCTCAGATTCATATTGGAGATTCCGTAGAAGAGGGAACCTTGCTTGTCCGCGGTGCAATCCCGATTTATAATGATTCAGAGGAGTTGGTGCGCGAACAGCCTGTGCGGGCAGATGCGGATATTTATGCGATTACGGCTGAAAGCTATCAGGAAAAGGTGCCTTTTTTGACTTTGAAGCGGACAGAAACCGGAAGAAAACGTCATGGGTTCCGATTGCGTCTGGGCGGCCTGTCTTTTCTTTGGATGCTGCCGGCACTGGGAGAAAACCCCTGGGAGATCACCTCTCGAAGCTGCCAGGTAACAGTACTGGGCGACTTTTATCTTCCTGTCTGGGTGGATCAAATCCTGGCCAAAGAATATCAAACCTGTGAGCATTTTTTGACAGAAGAAGAGTTAAATATAGAAAAAGATAAAATTCACCAAAAAAAGATAGAAAATTTAAGCCAAAAGGGGGTACAAATTCTCCAAAATAGTGTTAAAATATGTAAAGAGGATTCCGGTTGGATCATTCAGGGGGATTTTTTGCTGGAAGAACGGATTGGAACCGGAAAAGAAGGAGAACAGATAACTGAATGAGTATATTGGAGACGATTATCGACATCCCAGTCGAACATGAAAAAAATGTATGCGGCCAGTTTGACCAGTATTTGAAAAAAATAGAACGTACCTTACGAGTGACGATTGTCGCCCGGGACGGGGCAATTAAGCTGATTGGTCCGGATGGCATGATTCAAAAGGCAAAAAGCGTATTTAACAATCTGGTGGAGCTTTCCAAACGCGGTAACACTATCACCGAGCAAAATGTCGATTATGCACTTTCCCTTTCCTTCACCGAATCAGACCATGCAATTTTGGAAATTGATAAGGATATTATCTGCCGCACGGTCAATGGCAAACCGGTCAAACCAAAGACATTGGGACAGAAACAATATGTGGATGCCATTCGCAAAAAAATGATTGTTTTTGGTGTCGGGCCGGCCGGAACCGGGAAGACTTATCTGGCGATGGCGATGGCGATTCAAGCCTTTAAAAACAGCGAGGTAAACCGGATTATTTTAACCAGGCCGGCAATTGAAGCCGGAGAAAAGCTTGGCTTTCTGCCGGGAGATTTACAGAGCAAAATCGATCCCTATCTGCGGCCGCTTTATGATGCATTGTATCAGATTATGGGAGCTGAAAGCTTTCTTCACAATTCCGAAAAGGGATTAATTGAAGTGGCGCCTCTGGCCTATATGCGGGGTCGGACTTTGGATAATGCTTATATTATCCTGGATGAAGCCCAGAATACAACACCGGCGCAAATGAAGATGTTTCTGACCCGAATCGGCTTTGGTTCCAAGGTGGTTATCACCGGAGATAAGACCCAGAAGGATCTTCCCGGGGGAGCAGCCTCCGGGCTTGACGTGGCTATGCGGATATTACAGAAAATTGACGATATTGGTTTTTGCAATCTGACCAGCGAGGATGTGGTTCGTCATCCGTTAGTACAAAAAATCGTACAAGCTTATGATAATTATGAACGAAGAGAGGAGCGAAAGGAGCGGCCGGATAAAACAGAAAGGCGGAATCGTCGAAAATAAGAAAGGGGATCGGATGACCATTCATGTAGAGTACGAAACAGAAAAAATATTGGAGCTTCCCTATGAGGATATTGTGGAGGAGATCATCCCGGCAGTGCTTGACTATGAAAAATGTCCTTATGAAGCTGAGGTAAATGTGTTATTTACTGACAATGATGCCATACAGGAAATCAACCGCGATTACCGGCAGACGGACGCACCTACCGATGTACTGTCTTTTCCCATGATTGACTTTGAAAAAGAGTCGGATTTCAGCCATGTGGAAGAGAACGTGGAAGATTTTTTTAATCCGGAGACCGGTGAGCTTATTTTGGGCGATATCGTGGTTTCTGTGGAAAAGATAGTGGAACAGGCCGAAAAATATGGACATTCCCAGCGTCGGGAGCTGGCTTTTCTAATTGCTCACAGTATGCTGCATCTTTGCGGATACGATCACATGAAGGAAGAAGAGCGGGAACTCATGGAGCAAAAGCAACGGGAAATATTATCTGGGGAAGGATATGATCGATGAAAAAAAGCCGTATCATGATATGGGGGATGCTTCTGATTGCCGTGATTTTTTCAGGAGGCTGTGCCAAAAAGACCAATTCAGAACCCGTCGATTTAGCAGATACTGTGATCCATATCGAACCGGAGACGGAACCGATTATCATTGAGACGGAGCCCGAAGAGAGTGAAGCAGCAAAAGGCCCAGAAGTTTACGCGCCCTGGGAGCGAACGGAAGATGGCGGTATGATCCGCAGTTATCTGACCGGGGAGATGGTTCCCGTTGCCCAGGGCAACCGTCGGCCTTTGGCGATCATGATGAGCAATGATAAGGCGGCTCTTCCTCAGTATGGAATCAATCGGGCTGGCATTATCTATGAGGCTCCGGTAGAAGGGGATATGAACCGCTATATGGCAATTATAGAAAACTATGACGATTTAGAACGGATTGGCTCTGTGCGGAGCTGCCGTACCTATTATACCTATTTTGCGCGGGAATTCGATGCCATTTATGCTCATTACGGCCAAAGCACTTTTGCCAGGCCTTATCTGAAAAATGTGGATAATATCAATGGCATTGAAGGCATTGGCGAAACCGCCTATTATCGCTCAAGCGACCGCAAGCGGCCTCACAACGCTTACGCCAGCTATGAAGGAATACAACGTGCGATTGAAAAACTCGGATATTCTCAGGAATATGACAAAGAGTACCAGGGGCATTATTACTTTGCCAATGTAGAGTATCCTGTTTTTTTGACAGGAGACGGTGTTCTTGAGGCGTCGAAGGTAACTCCCGGATACGCTCTCAATCAACCCTGGTTCGAATATCACGAAGAGGACGGACTGTATCACCGCTATCAATATGGAGCCGAGCACATGGGAAATGAAGGTCCGATTACAGTTAAAAATATTCTGATCCAATGTTGTTCGGCCGGCTATTATGCAACTACGGATTATCGGAATATCAATGTTCACGAAGATCAATGGGGAGGCTTCTTTATCACCAATGGAAAGGCTGTCGAGATTTCCTGGAAAAAGGATGGAGAATTTGGAGTTACTCACTACTTTGCGTCGGATGGCCGGGAAATTGTGCTGAATCCAGGAAAAACCTGGATATGTATTGTACCTACTTCGGATGCGGGAAAAATTGTTCTGGAATAAAAATGCCATAACAGGGAAAAATAAGCAGATAATAACCCTATCATTAGGAGGTTTCACTATGAAACGGTATATGATCTGCTTATTTTTATTTGTCGGAGTTAGCGCTGCCTGTCTCGTTGCCGGATATTGTGTCAATCAGAACAAGCAAAATGTGTCTGTTTCACCAACGGCAAGCAGCGAAAAAAAAACCATGGCAACCATCCAGCCGACGGAAACCGTACCGGAAAATCTGGCTGCCGTAAACCATGAGCAGGTTCGGCATGAAAAGATAACCGGAGAATATTATCTGGTATCGGAAGACGGCTTTTTATTGGTGTTCGGCAAAGATAAAGAAACGATTTGCCTTTATACACATATTCCTCTGATGGACTTCCCGGTGCGAGAACAAGAACGTTTGAGAGAGGGGATTTGGTTTCCGGATATGATGGATGTCATTCACTATTTGGAGTCTTATACCAGCTGATAAAAGACTTGAAAACGGATAATAAAGCAGATACAATAAGGAAGGATGCCCAAAATATAAAACACGGATCAGGAGGTGATGGTTTGGGAAGAAGAGGGATCGTTGTCGGAGGCGGTGCTTCTGGTATGGCGGCAGCAATTATGGCAGCGCGCCAGGGAGCCGATGTGATGATTCTGGAACATATGGATCGGGTTGGCAAGAAGCTGCTGGCCACAGGCAACGGAAAATGTAACCTTACGAATCTCTCCGTCAGAAGCGATTGTTATCATAGCAGTTATCCGGATTTTCCTATGAAAGTACTGGATCTCTTCTCTGTGCGGGATACTCTGCTCTTTTTCGAAGAGCTGGGTTTGCTCACCAAAAATAAAAATGGTTATATTTATCCGAATTCAGAACAGGCAACCGCCGTACTGGATTTATTACGGATAGAGCTTAACAGGAGAAAGGTTCCGGTGGTTTTGAACTGCCAGATCCGACAACTGAAGAAAAAAGCAGGAAAAACATTTACGATCCGGACCAGTGAGGGAGACTTTTTTAGTGATTTTCTGATTTTAGCAACCGGTTCAATGGCGGCGCCGAAAACGGGATCGGATGGCAGCGGTTATCAGCTGGCTCAGGGCTTCGGACATCGAATTATCCCACCGTTGCCGGCGCTGGTGCAACTTCGCTGTGAAGGTAAATATTTCAAACATCTGGCAGGCGTCCGCTGCCTGGCAAAAGTTACTTTGTATTCCGATGGAGAGCGACTTTGCGAGGACAGCGGAGAGCTTCAGCTTACGGATTACGGCATTTCGGGAATTCCCACCTTTCAAGTCAGCCATTGGGCGGCCAAAAGGCTGGCGGCCAAAAAGGAGGTCAAAGCGGTACTGGACTTTATGCCTGATAAAAACAGAGAAGCCTTGAGCAGCTTTTTGATACAAAGAACAAGACAGCTACCAGATATGAAATGCCAGGATTTTCTGACAGGGGTTCTTCACAAAAAGCTGGCTTTCGTGCTTTTTAAACAGGCCAATATTCCAGCAGAGCAGCTTGCCGGAGAGGTAAAAGACAGCTCCTGGAGGCGTCTGGCAAATCAAATCAAATCCTGGGAAGTGGCAGTCACAGCAACAAACTCTTATGAACAGGCGCAAGTATGCTGCGGAGGTGTGGACACTCGTGAGCTGATACCGGAAACACTGGAATCGCGGTTGGTTCCGGATCTCTATCTGATCGGTGAGCTCCTTGATGTAGATGGAATCTGCGGCGGATATAATCTGCAATGGGCCTGGTCAACTGGTTGTCTGGCTGGTATGGCTGCCGGGAGTAAATGCCTATGATACAAATTACACAATTAAAATTACCTGTGGGACATCAACCGGAAGAATTGAAACAAAAAGCGGCAAAAATTTTACGGGTATCTCCAGAGAAGATAGCAGCAGTTGTTATTCGCCGACAATCGCTAGACGCCCGGAAAAAGCCAGAGTTGTTTTATAGTTACACTCTTGATGTGGAATTGAAATCCCTTTCATCTCAAAAGGGAAAAACGAAAAAAAGCCTGGAAAAAGCTATGCTACATAAAGCAAAAAATGTACAGATTCTGCCCTCTCCCCGAGAAGCCTACCACTTTGTAAAGCCAGGAATAAAAAAGCTGGCATATCCGCCGGTTATCATCGGAACCGGCCCTGCCGGATTGTTCTGTGGACTGATGCTTGCCCGTTACGGCTATCGCCCTCTGCTCTTGGAGAGAGGATTTGATGTTTCAAAAAGGCAGGAAGCGGTGGCAAGATTTTGGAAAACAGGAATTCTGGATGCCCGTTCCAATGTACAATTTGGAGAAGGGGGAGCGGGCACTTTTTCGGATGGAAAATTAAATACTCTTATCAAGGATCCTCAGGGGAGAAATCAGCTGGTGCTGGAAATTTTTCGGGAATTTGGAGCCGGTGAAGAGATCCTGTACCAAAATAAGCCACATATCGGTACGGATGTTTTAAGCCAAATCGTAAAAAACATGAGAAAGGAAATCATCCGTCTAGGAGGTGAAGTCCGTTTTGGCTGTCAGGTAACCGGGCTTTTATCCGGCCAGGGGCAGATTCGCGGAGTAGTGACCGAACAAGGTGAGGACATACCAGCTGAAGCGGTGGTGTTGGCGATTGGCCACAGTGCCAGAGATACTTTTGCCATGCTTCAGGACTACGGCATTTTCATGTCTGCCAAAGCCTTTGCAGTAGGCCTACGCATTCAACATCCTCAAAAAATGATTAATTGTTTGCAGTATGGCAAGGAAATAATCCCAGGGCTTGGGGCGGCCGACTATAAACTGACCTGGAAATCTTCCTTGGGACGTGGCGTTTATTCTTTTTGCATGTGTCCGGGCGGCTATGTGGTGAATGCCTCTTCCGAGCCTGGAAGATTGGCAATCAATGGTATGAGTTACCATGACCGCGGAGGGATAAACGCCAACAGTGCATTGATTGTAACCGTGACGCCAGATGATTTTCCGGACAATACCCCGTTGGCAGGAGTGGCTTTTCAAAGACGTCTGGAAGAGTCAGCGTATCAATGCGCGGAAGGGAAAATCCCTGTCCAGTTATATGGTGATTTCCGCAAAAAGGAAGTGTCCTCTGCCCTGGGGGATGTAATCCCTCAGATGAAAGGAGCTTGGGGATTCGGTTCTCTTCATCAGATGCTGCCCTCTGTTCTTTGCGAAGCCCTGATGGAGGGAATAGAAGCCTTTGGCCAAAAGATTCCTGGCTTTGACCGGGCGGATGCCATTCTTGCCGGAGTGGAGAGCCGCACTTCCTCTCCTGTACGGATTTGGCGGAACGAACAATTGGAAAGTGAAATGAAAGGATTGTTTCCCTGCGGTGAAGGCGCCGGGTATGCCGGAGGGATCACCTCTGCAGCCATGGACGGCGTACGTGTGGCAGAAGCAATTGCCGGCAGGTATGCTCCTTTTGAGAAACTTGGTAATGCCGTACAGCCTGACTGAAATTAAGAAAATCCATACATAACTACAGGAGACTCATCATGTATACAGAAAATAGAAAAAAGCTCAGAAATAAGCAGCGGATCGTTGTGAAAATAGGCTCTTCTTCCTTAACACATGCAAAGACCGGTGAACTAAATCTGCTGAAAATAGAAAAATTAGTCCGTATCCTTTGCGATTTAAGAGGAGAGGGACGCGATGTGGTCCTTGTTTCCTCTGGGGCAATAGCGGCAGGCAGGCAGGCTCTTGGCGGACAAAAGCGTCCGGAAAGTATTTCAGAAAAGCAGGCGTATGCTGCTGTGGGCCAGGCCAGGCTGATGATGGTGTACCAAAAGCTGTTTTCTGAATATAATCGCGTTGCGGCACAGGTTTTGTTAACCAAGGACACTATGACAAATGAAGCTTCCCGCTATAATGCCCAAAATACCTTTGATGAATTGATCCATTTGGGAACAGTTCCTATTGTCAATGAAAATGACACCGTTTCTACCCATGAAATCCAATTTGGAGACAATGATCGGTTATCAGCAATTGTCGCTGCCTTAATTGGAGCAGATCTTTTGATCCTGCTTTCTGATATTGACGGGCTTTATTCTGATGATCCTCATAAAAATCCTCAGGCAAAATTTATTCATTTAGTAGAGGAGATATCGCCTGAGCTTTGGAAAATGGGGAAAGATACCTCTGGCAGTGATGTAGGAACCGGCGGAATGTCAGCAAAATTAGCTGCAGCAAGAATTGCTACAGACAGTGGATCCGATATGGTAATTGCCAATGGGGAAAATGTGGAAATTATCCACGAGATTATGCAGGGAGAACCGAGAGGAACGCTTTTTATGGCTCACACCAACCAGGACTTTGATTTAATGGATTATATCAATTATCAATATTAGACGTAAATATGGAGGAAGAAGAGGATGGATCAGGGGATCATTGATCGAATTAATGCATTGTATCACAAATCACAGGGAGAGGGCCTGACAAAAGAGGAAAAAGCAGAACAGGCGGCATTGCGAAAAGAATATATTGAGGCAATTCGCAAGAACATGCGAGCCAGCCTCAATAGCATTTCCATTCAGGAGCAAGACGGAACGATAACTGACTTAGGGAAAAAATATGGCGGTATTCCAGATGAACAATCCTAGAACACATGCTTCCTCTAAAGAGGCAATCAGAAATGAAATTCGGAAAGCCCGCCGGATGCTGCCTCAAGAAAAGAAAAAACAAATGGATCAGCAGATCCAAAAACAGCTTTTGATGGTTCCGGCATTTGTACATGCTAAAAGCATCTATCTCTATGCCTCCACGGATAGAGAAATAGACACATGGGCGATAATGGATTGGTTGTGGATAAATAAAATACCAGTCGCATTGCCCAGGATAGAAGGAAAAAAGCTTCAGTTCTATTTTGTGGATAATAAGAAAAAACTAAAACCCGGGGCCATGCGGATCCAGGAACCGTTGGAAAGCTGTGATTTAGCGAAAGACCAGAATGCGCCGGTAATCACACCAGGGCTGGCATTTACCAGGGCTGGCATGAGGCTTGGATATGGCGGAGGCTATTATGACCGTTTTTTTGCACAGGAACCCGGGCATGTAAGAATTGCTCTGGCATATCCGTTTCAAATTCGTGAAAATGTATTTTCCGATATTTGGGATCAGAAAATGGATATGATTGTACTGCCTGAAAAAAGAATTGATTGTAAAAAGAAGGTTAATGCCTTGTGAATAACAAAAACGAGGGAGGAAAAAAATGAATTTGAATGAAATGGGAAAGCAGGCAAAAGAAGCAGCATTTTATCTGGGACGGTTAAAAATTTCCCGCAAAAATGAAGGACTTAAATCTGCTGCCCGGGCACTTCTGGCAGGAGAAAAAGAGATTCTGTCCGCCAACAAGCAGGACATGGCACGTGCTAAGGCGGCAGGAATGAGCCAGGCGCTGATGGATCGGCTGGCATTGACCCCAAGCCGCATCCAGGATATGGCGGACGGGCTTATACAGGTGGCGTCTTTAGAAGATCCTGTGGGAGAAGTCCTGTCCATGAAAGAACGTCCGAACGGATTGGTAATTGGACGCAAACGGGTTCCCTTAGGAGTTGTTGGCATAATTTATGAAGCACGTCCCAATGTGACGGCAGATGCTTTTGGCCTTTGCTTTAAGGCTGGGAATGCCGTGATCTTAAAAGGAGGAAGCGATGCCATAGAGTCCAATAAGGCAATTGTCTGTTGTATAAGGACAGGCCTTGCTGAGGCGGGAATGCGAGAAGATATCGTACAGCTGATTACGGATACCAGCCGGGAAATGACAAAAAAATTCATGAAGCTGAATCAATATATGGATGTTTTAATCCCGCGGGGCGGAGCAGGCTTGATTCGGACGGTTGTTGAAAACAGTACAATTCCGGTGATTGAGACAGGTACTGGTAATTGTCATATTTATGTGGATGAAGGCGCTGATCTGGATATGGCATTAAGGATCATCATGAATGCGAAAACGCAACGAATCGGGGTTTGCAATGCCTGCGAATCATTGGTGATTCACAGAGCAGAAGCAGAACGCTTTTTACCAATGCTGCAGAAAAAACTGGCAGAAAAAAATGTTGAAGTACGGGCAGATGCACAGGCATGCCTGCTGGTTCCAGAATTTGCATCAGCCACAGAGGAAGACTGGGAAAAAGAATATTTGGATTATATTCTTTCTCTGAAGCTGGTGGATTCTCTGGAAGAAGCGATTGCACATATTAATTATTATAATACAGGGCATTCAGAAGCGATAGTTACCCGGGATTATGAACATGCACAAAGATTTTTAGATGAGATAGATGCGGCGGCTGTTTATGTGAATGCGTCTACGCGATTTACAGATGGAAATGAATTTGGATTTGGAGCTGAAATTGGCATTAGCACTCAAAAACTGCATGCAAGAGGGCCGATGGGGCTGGAAGCTTTGACCACAACCAAATATATCATCTATGGCAATGGGCAAATCCGGGAATAAGAGAAAATTCCCCCTTATACCCCCTCCTGGCGCCATTGTATCATAAATATAGAGAATGATCAAATTAAGAATTTCTTAAGAATGTTTTTGCTGAAATATATATTTTCGCTATTTATTGTGAAATTGTGAGTGGACAAATGGATAAATAAACCATATAATTAAGTAATAATATAAACAGCGTTAATCAGGAGGCGGCGTTTTTATGGAGAACATTGCATGGGATGACAAATTCAATATCGGTGTGGATGTGATAGATAAGGCACATGCCAAACTCTTTCGGATTATGAATAAACTAATTGATATGTCTGAAGATGAGGAAAACAATCAGACTACCTATAAAGAAGGGATCAAATATCTGGAAGCATATTCTATGACACATTTTTCGGAAGAAGAGAGCTACATGCGTTCCATTCGGTATCAGGGCTATGCACAACACAAAAAGGTCCATGACAATTTCAGGGATAAGACTCTTGTCACACTAAAAAAAGATTTGGAATCCTCAAATTACTCGACGGCATCAGTCCAACGCTTTGTGGGAATTATGAATAACTGGCTGACTGAACATATTATGATGCAGGATCAGGCGATTGTAGGAAGGATCGTTAACCGAAAAGGCTTTGATCTCACATCGCAGATTCCTGTGATATCGAGAGTTTTAAATCGTGCCATGACAGAAGTTTTCCAGACAGAAGCCAAATTTGTCAGTGCGGATTATAAAGGACAGAATTTCGGAAAGGCACTGTATTGCTGTTATTTCTGCGATACAGAAAGCGGAATCCGGCTGCAATTGCTTTTAGGGATAGAAGAAACTTTATTTCTCCGTGCTGTTAAACAACAGGGAGTAACGGGAAATTTGACAGAAGACGAAACCCTGCAAATCTTTGGACAGCTTTTTCAAATAATAAGTAAATTGTTCCGGGTAGAAACAGAATATGAGCTTGACAGAGACAATTTATTAACCAGAGACGGCTTTCGCGCAAACTTTATGAAAGGCTATCCCTGCAGCTTGCTGTTCAGCACAAAATCAGGATATTTTGTTTTTTGTTATCGCAGTTGGCGGGTGAAAAAGCGAAAATCAGAAGCGGATGGGAAAACCGTTTAAGGCATAAAAGAAAAGCTGTTTTCGTACATTGTCGTTTTGGACAACTTGTGATATAATATGTGAGATTATTTTACCAAATACCAAATATAGTCAAGGAACAGGTGAAGCGAATTGAAATATTGGGATTTTGACACAATCTACAGACAGGCGCCTGCAAGTGAACCAGAAAGGCAATATTACTTTATTGAAAAGACACGTGAGATTTTGCAAGATAAGTTTAATGATGATGTTATATCGGGTGAAGCCAGGAAACGATATGGGAAAGAAAAATTAGATGAGCTTCTTGCCAAAAAGCAGATCGGCACTTTTATGATACGTACCTTTGGCTGTCAGATGAATGCCCGTGATTCCGAAAAACTATGTGGAATCCTTCAGCAGGCAGGATTGGCGGCAAGCGAAGAAGAAACGGCGGATTTTGTGCTCTATAACACCTGCACGGTACGAGATAATGCCAATCAGAAGGTTTACGGCCATCTGGGATACTTGCAGACATTGAAGAAAAAGAATCCCTGGATGACAATTGCCTTATGTGGCTGTATGATGCAGGAACCGGCGGTTGTTCAGCGGATTCAAAAAAGCTATCGGTTTGTAGATTTGATTTTTGGTACTCATAATATCTTTAAATTGGCAGAGCTGTTATTTCGCTGTCTGGCAGAGAAAAATACCATAGTTGATATCTGGGAGTCCACGGATCAGGTGGTGGAAGATTTGCCGGCAGAACGCAAATATCCTTTCAAATCCGGAGTTAATATTATGTATGGCTGCAATAATTTTTGCAGTTATTGTATTGTTCCTTATGTGCGTGGGCGTGAACGAAGCCGGAAGCCGGAAGAAATTTTATCTGAGATCCGCAGGCTGGCGTCTGACGGAGTGAAAGAAGTGATGCTTTTGGGACAAAATGTGAATTCCTATGGGAAAAATCTGTCAGAGCCTGTGACATTTGCCGAACTTCTCAGGCAGGTGAATGAGGTGGAGGGGATTGAGAGAATCCGTTTTATGACTTCACACCCCAAAGACCTTTCTGAGGATTTGATTCTGGCAATGAAAAATCTGCCCAAGATTTGCCGTCATCTTCATCTTCCTTTGCAATCAGGAAGCAGCCGTATTCTAAAAATAATGAACCGGCAATACACAAAAGAACAATATCTGGAACTGGTTGCGCAAATTCGTCAGGCAGTTCCGGATATTTCCCTGACTACAGATATCATTGTGGGATTCCCCGGAGAGACGGAAGCAGATTTTGAGGAAACACTGGATGTGGTGCGCAAAGTCCGCTATGACAGCGCATTTACTTTTATTTATTCCAAACGGACAGGTACTCCTGCCTCTGTCATGGACAACCAGGTTCCGGAAGCTTTGGTAAAGGAGCGGTTTGAACGGTTGTTAAAAGAGGTTCAACAGATATCCTCCCAGGTATGTGGAAGAGATACTGGCACGGTGCAGGAGGTGTTGGTCGAGTGCGAGAATGATCATCAGGACGGCTATGTCAGTGGACGGCTTAGCAATAATTTACTGGTACACTTTCCTGGCAGCGCCTCTTTGATCGGAAGTCTGGTGCCGGTAGAACTGACCGAGTCCAAAGGATTTTACTATATGGGAAGAATGGCTGACAAAAGCTGAGGTGAAAAATGAGCGGATTATCGCCGATGATGGCGCAATATATGGAAACCAAACAACAATATAAAGACTGTATTCTTTTTTATCGTTTAGGGGATTTCTATGAGATGTTCTTTGAAGATGCGAAAACCGTATCAAAAGAACTGGAATTGACTCTGACAGGGAAAGAATGTGGGATGGAGGAACGTGCACCTATGTGTGGCGTTCCCTATCATGCAGTGGATTCCTATCTGAGCCGTTTGGTGCAAAAAGGCTATAAAGTGGCAATTGCAGAACAGATGGAGGATCCAAAGCAGGCGAAAGGATTAGTAAAACGGGAAGTGATCCGGGTGGTGACACCGGGCACCATCACCAGTGTACAAGCCCTGGATGAAACAAAGAATAATTATCTGATGGGAATTGTTTATCTGGGAGACAAAATGGGGGTGTCGGTGGCAGATATTACTACGGGAGATTTTTTGGTGACTGAAGTGGAAACGGAACGTTCTCTCTTTGATGAAATTCACAAATTTTCTCCGTCTGAGATTATCTGCAACGACGCTTTTTCTATGTCAGGAATCAGCCTGGAAGAAATCGAAAACCGTTATCATTTTACTATGAGTTCCTTAGAACCCCGTTTTTTCCAGGATGAAAGCTGCAGAAGAATATTGCGTGAACATTTCAAAGTGGGAAACCTGGAAGGATTAGGCCTGGCAGATTATGACAGCGGTGTGATTGCTGCTGGCGCTGTGCTGCAATATCTCTATGAGACACAAAAAAATACCCTTTCTCATATGACAACGCTGGTTCCCTATGCAACAGCCAATTATATGATTTTGGATTCCTCTACCAGACGGAACCTGGAACTTTTAGAGACTATGCGGGAAAAGCAGAAGCGAGGCAGTCTTTTATGGGTATTGGACAAAACGCGTACTGCTATGGGGGCCCGTCTCTTACGCACATGGATTGAGCAGCCGCTTATTGACCGGGAAGCGATTTTGAAACGCCAGCAAGCGATTGAGGAGCTTAATCTTAATTATATCGGACGGGAAGAACTGGGAGAATATTTAAATCCGGTATATGATCTGGAACGTCTGATAGGGCGTATCAGCTACAAGACAGCCAATCCCAGAGATCTGCTGGCCTTTTGCAATTCCATTGCCATGATTCCTCATATCAAAAATCTGCTTCATGAATTTACCTGCCATAATCTGAAAGAATTACAGGAGAAGCTAGATCCCTTAGAGGAGCTTTGCGATTTGATTCGCCGGGCAATTGTGGATGAACCGCCGGTTTCCATTCGGGAGGGAGGCGTGATTCGGGATGGTTTTTATCCGGAAGCAGATCAATTGCGCCATGCTAAAACAGAAGGAAAGACCTGGTTGGCAGAGCTGGAAACGCGCGAACGCGATAAGACCGGAATAAAAAATTTAAAGATAAAATACAATAAAGTTTTTGGCTATTATTTTGAAGTTACCAATTCCTTTAAAGACCTGGTGCCAGAATACTTTGTTCGCAAACAGACGCTGACAAATGCAGAGCGTTATACAACAGATGAACTGAAAAATTTGGAAGATATCATTTTGGGGGCAGAGGATAAACTATTTTCCCTAGAATATGATCTTTTCTGCCAGGTTCGGGATCAAATCGGCGCAGAGGTGATTCGTATTCAGAAAACGGCGCGCGCCCTGGCTGTTCTGGATGTTTATGTATCTCTGTCTACAGTTGCTACCAGAAATAATTATGTTAAGCCGGCCATCAATGAAAAGGGGCTGATTCAAATCAAAGGAGGCCGGCATCCGGTAGTTGAAAAAATGATGAGCAATGATCTGTTTGTCTCCAATGATACTTATCTGGATAATGGAAAAAATCGGGTTTCTATCATAACCGGTCCTAATATGGCTGGAAAATCTACCTATATGCGGCAGACGGCATTGATCGTTTTACTGGCGCAGATTGGAAGCTTCGTGCCTGCTGATCAGGCAAATATTGGCGTATGCGACCGGATTTTTACCCGGGTGGGGGCATCAGATGATCTGGCTTCCGGCCAAAGCACTTTTATGGTGGAAATGACCGAGGTGGCTAATATTTTGCGCAGCGCTACCCGCAGCAGCCTGCTGATTCTGGATGAAATCGGACGCGGAACCAGCACATTTGACGGCTTGAGTATTGCCTGGGCAGTGGTGGAGCATATCAGTAACATGCGAATTTTAGGTGCCAAAACATTGTTTGCCACTCATTACCATGAGCTGACAGAATTAGAAGGAATCATTGCCGGCGTCAACAATTACTGCATTGCAGTAAAAGAAAAAGGAGATGATATTGTATTCCTTCGCCGGATTGTGCGGGGCGGAGCTGATAAAAGCTATGGAATTCAGGTGGCTAAGCTGGCCGGAGTACCCGATTCTGTCATTCAGCGGGCAAAAGAGCTGGTGGAAGAGCTGATAGCTTCCGATCTGACTTCCAAAACACGAGAAATTGCCGAGATCAGTGCTAATATTTCCAGCCGTAAGGCAGTGCCAAAGCCAGATGACGTTGAACTGAGCCAGCTGACTTTGTTTGATACAGTAAAAGAGGATGATATTATTAAAGAATTGAAAGAATTGGAGCTGGGGCGAATGACACCAATTGATGCCTTAAATGTACTATATCGGTTCCAGACAAAACTGAATAACCGTTGGGAGGCAGATACTTCTGATGAAAAAAGTTGACATAATATTATTATGTCAACTTATGAGTGCGAAAGGAAGCAGGTATGTCAAAGATCCAGGTATTAGATCAGAACACCATTAATAAAATTGCCGCCGGTGAGGTCATTGAACGGCCTTCCTCCGTAGTAAAAGAACTTTTGGAGAATGCAATTGATGCCGGGGCCACTGCTATTACCGTCGAGATCCGCGAGGGAGGGATCTCGTTTATCCGTGTGACAGATAATGGAGGAGGGATTGCTCCCGAAGAGATTCCACTGGCCTTTCTGCGTCATTCTACCAGCAAAATCCGGTCTGCCGAGGATCTTTTTTTAGTATCCTCCCTGGGATTTCGAGGGGAGGCGTTGTCCAGTATTGCAGCGGTATCCCAGGTAGAACTGATTACCCGGATACCAGAAAGGCTGACCGGAATCCGTTATCAAATGGAAGGTGGCCAGGAAAAAAGCAGAGAAGAAATCGGTGCGCCAGAAGGAACTACCTTGATTGTCCGAAACTTGTTTTATAACACTCCGGTGAGAAGAAAATTTTTAAAAACCCCGGTGACAGAGGGCTCACATGTAGGAGAGCTGGTAGAAAAACTTGCGCTGTCTCATCCGGAGGTTTCGATCCGTTTTATTCAAAATAACCAGAACAAGCTTTATACTTCTGGCAATCATAATTTGAAGGATATTATTTATACTATTTACGGGCGGGAAATAACGGCAAATTTGCTGGCGGTAAAGGCTTGTCAGGAGGCAGTTTCCATCACTGGTTATATCGGTAAACCGGTGATTGCCCGAAACAACCGCAATTTTGAAAATTATTTTATTAATGGACGCTATATTAAAAGCAGTATTCTTTCCCATGCAATTGAAGAAGCCTATAAGCCCTTTATGATGCAACATAAGTATCCTTTTACCATGTTACAGCTTCAGATTGAGCCCGAGCTTTTGGATGTAAACGTCCATCCCACAAAAATGGAACTGCGTTTTCAAAACGGAGAGCTGGTTTTTCAAATTCTGCGGGATGCTATCGCCGGAGTCCTAATGCACAAAGAATTGATTCCGGAGGTAGAGCTAGGAGAAAAACAGCGGGAGATTAGAGATGCTACCTTGCCCGAGAAAACGGAAAAAAAGCCTTCTCTGCCGGAACCCTTTGAACAGAGACGGATGGCACAGCTTTTCCCAGAAAATGCCATTCCTTCCCAGCCCGAAGCTGTGGCAGAGACATCTGCCGGCTATAGCGCCTCTCCTCAAAATAAAGCACCCACGCAACAGATAAAACAAAAACAGCTTGATTTGTTTGAAGAACCGCTGCTAGCTCCAGCATCCCGCAATCGCCATCAGCTGATCGGCCAGCTTTTTGACACTTATTGGCTAGTAGAATTTAACGATCAGCTTTATATTATTGATCAACATGCCGCCCATGAAAAAGTCCTTTATGAAAAAACAATGGCCTCATTAAAGGAACGTCAACAGACCAGCCAGATAGTAGATCCACCAATTATTCTGACTTTAAGCAGCAAGGAGGAGGCTCTTATCCGGCAATATCGCCAGGTATTTCAAGAGCTGGGCTTTGAAATAGAACCGTTTGGCGGGCGGGAATATGCCGTTCGTACGGTGCCGGATAACTTGTTTTCCATTGCCCAAAAAGAATTGCTGACAGAGCTTTTGGATACGCTCTCAGAAGATTTGGCCGCCGGTGGTTCCGACCTGATACGTGAGCGGGTGGCTATGATATCCTGTAAGGCGGCAGTTAAGGGAAATCATTCCATGACAGCGGCAGAAGCCAGGCAATTGGTGGATCAGCTTCTTCTTCTGGAAAACCCTTATGCTTGTCCCCATGGGCGTCCAACCATAATTTCGATGAGCAAATATGAATTGGAGAAAAAATTCAAGCGCATCCTATAAAATCGGGTTGTTTGCAGAAAAAGCAGCAGATGCATAATTTCGCTGACAGAAAGGGGGAGGTGTGCTATGAAACCGCCATTAATTATTTTGACTGGTCCCACGGCAGTGGGGAAAACATCCCTTTCTATCCGCTTGGCCCAGGCTTTAAACGGAGAGATTATCAGTGCAGATTCCATGCAGGTATACCGCTACATGGATATCGGTTCAGCCAAAATAACCAAGCAGGAGATGGAGGGGGTTCCCCACCACCTGATAGATGTGCTGGATCCGCATGAGGAATTTAATGTTACGATATTTCAGGCCATGGCCCGACAAGCATTGGCCGGCATTTATGAGCGCGGTCATATTCCTATTGTAACAGGAGGTACCGGATTTTATATTCAGGCACTTTTATATGCCATCGATTTTAAAGAAAACGACAGCAACGGCACGATTCGCCGCGAATTGGAACAGCTGGGTGAAGAATATGGCAATGAATATCTACATCAAATTCTTTACCAGATGGATCCGGAAGCAGCACAGCAGATTCATGTGAACAATCGAAAACGAGTGATTCGTGCCATTGAATATTATCGGCTGACCGGACAGCCGATTTCAGAGCACAACCGTCAGGAACGAGAAAAAACCTCGCCTTATCACTTTTACTATTTTGTACTGAATTGTAACCGGGAACTGCTCTACAGACGAATTGATCAACGAGTAGACGAAATGATTGCCTCCGGATTGGTAACAGAAGTAGAACGGCTGAAAAATATGGGCTGTCACCGTGGCATGGTGTCTATGCAGGGATTGGGTTATAAGGAAATTCTGGATTATTTAGAACACCGTTGCACATGGGAGGAGGCTGTGAGAGTATTAAAACGAGATACGCGTCATTTTGCCAAACGGCAGCTGACCTGGTTTCGCCGGGAGCGGGATGTCCGTTGGCTTGAGCTGGAACAATTTAACCAGGATCAACAACAGGTTTTAGCATACATTCTGAGAGAATTCGCACGCGAAGAACAGAAGGGAGAAGGATGAAATGGGAATTGAAACAGGAATCGGGCAGATGTATCGAGAATGCGGAATCAGCCGGCAGGTGCTGGATTATGCTTTTTCCATTGAACAGGAATTAAAAGAACGTTTTGCCGCCATTGATGAGAATGCGGAATATAATCAATTGAAAGTGATTCAGGCAATGCAGAAAGCACGGGTGAGCGATATTCATTTTGCTGCCACTACCGGCTACGGATATAATGATCTGGGACGAGATGTCCTGGAAAAAGTATATGCCCTGGTGTTCCATGGAGAAAGCAGCCTGGTGCGCCCTCAGCTTATCAGCGGCACTCATGCACTTCATGTGGCATTGGCCGGCAATCTGCGTCCCGGTGATGAATTGCTTTCTCCGGTAGGAAAGCCTTATGATACGCTGGAGGAGGTAATTGGAATCCGTGATTCTGCCGGTTCGTTGAAAGAATATGGAATCGCATACCGGCAGGTGGATTTGCTGCCAGATGGTTCCTTTGATTTTGAAGGCATCCGCCAATCCGTTAACGATAAGACAAAGCTGGTGACAATTCAGCGTTCCAAGGGATATGCCACACGTCCTACTTTGTCTGTGACACAGATCGGCGAGTTGATTTCATTCATAAAAAGCCTAAAATCAGATGTTATCTGTATGGTAGATAATTGCTATGGGGAATTTGTCGAACGCATAGAGCCAACGGATGTGGGAGCTGATATGATTGTAGGCTCATTGATCAAAAACCCGGGTGGCGGCCTGGCTCCTATCGGCGGTTATATCGTGGGCCGTCAGGACTGCATTGATCGGGCTTCTTACCGCTTAAGTGCGCCAGGATTAGGAAAGGAGGTTGGCGCCAGCCTTGGACTGAACCAGCCTTTCTTTCAGGGGCTGTTTATGGCGCCGGTTGTGGTGGCCGGAGCGATAAAGGGGGCGATTCTGGCTGCCAATCTCTATGAGAGGCTTGGCTTTCTGGTAGTGCCAAACGGAAAAGAATCCCGGCATGATATTATTCAATCTGTCACTTTTGGAACTTCTGAAGGAGTGATTGCCTTTTGCCAGGGGATCCAGGCTGCTGCACCAGTGGACAGCTTTGTCGTTCCGGAGCCCTGGGATATGCCTGGCTATGATGCACCGGTAATTATGGCGGCCGGGGCATTCGTACAAGGCTCTTCCATCGAGCTAAGTGCAGATGCTCCGATCAAAGAACCCTACGCCGTATATTTTCAGGGCGGCCTTACCTGGTATCATGCAAAGCTTGGCGTCTTGATGTCTCTGCAAAAGCTGGTGGACGCAGGACTCGTCAAAATAAAGGAAAACTAAAGACTTTCTAAACTCTACGATTTTTATATACACAAATCTGATTTTATGGTAAGATGAGTAAAAGTATCTCTTAATATTATAGAGAGATTCATTCGGCCTTTTCTGACTACGTACCTGGAGAGTCACGCAGCAAAGAAAGGGAAGAATTATGAAAATCAAAGATATTCCTAATGATGACAGACCTTATGAACGCTGCCTGCGAGAGGGGCCAGAGCGGCTGAGTGATACGGAGCTTTTGTCCGTCCTTCTGCGCACTGGTTCAAAAGAGCTGAATTCTCTGGAGCTGGCGTCCAGTATTTTGGCCTTAAATTACCCTAACGATGGTATTTTAGGGCTTTTGCATCTTTCTCTTCCGGAATTTATGTCCGTAAAAGGGATCGGAAAGGTAAAGGGCATTCAATTGCTCTGTGTGGGTGAGCTGTCCCGGAGAATCTGGAAAAGAAAGGCGAGGGAGCAGATGCAGATTTTCCAGGCTCCAGATGCCGTGGCAAAATATTTTCAGGAAGATATGCGCCATATGAAGCAGGAACAGTTTTATGTCATGCTTTTTAATACCAGGCAGGGATTGATTCGTGACATCCTGATATCCAAAGGCACAGTGAATGCCTCCCTTGCTTCCCCGCGGGAGATCTTTATTGAAGCGCTCCGCTATCAGGCTGTCAGCCTGATTCTGGTTCACAATCATCCCAGCGGGGATCCGGAACCGAGTATGGAAGACATTGCCCTGACCAAGCGCGTTTTTGAGGCTGGCCGATTGATAGGAATTCATCTCCAGGATCATGTTGTTATTGGAGAACACACTTATGTAAGTATGAAGGAACGAGGATTATTATAGATGGAATCGAAACGCAGCAAATATATTTTGATCGGGATGTCAATCTTTTGCATTCTGCTGATTATAATCACTTCCTTTCGGGACAGTTTTCTGGATCCTTTACGTACCGGGGTCGGATATTTTCTGATCCCAATCCAGTCGGGAGTGAACCGGGCCGGCACGCTGATTTATAATGAGATCACTGATTACAGTCAGTTTAAGGGGGCGGTGGAAGAAAACGCCCGCTTGCGGCAGCAGATCGACGAATTGGTAGAAGAAAATACCCGATTACAGGCAGAACAATTTGAGCTGAACCGATTGCGTGAATTATATGATCTGGATCAGGATTATCAGCAATATGAAAAAATCGGCGCCCGGGTGATTGCCAAGGATTCCGGCGCCTGGTTTCAGGTGTTCCGTATCAATAAAGGGTCTGCTGACGGAGTGCGGGTGGATGCCAATGTGCTGGCCGGTGGCGGTCTGGTAGGAATTGTGACGGACGTGGGCGCCAACTATGCCACAGTCCGTTCTATCATTGATGATGTAAGCCGGGTCAGCGGTATGGCCCAGCAGTCGGGTGACACCTGTTTTGTGGAAGGAGATCTGACTCTGTTTTCCGAGGGCCGGCTGAGAATCAGTAAGATTACCAAGGATGGGGATGTCAAGGACGGCGACCGGATTGTCACCTCCAATGTCAGCTCCAAATACCTGCCGGGAATCCTGATCGGATATGCTACCGATATTGTAACTGACGAGACGCGTCTGACCAAATCAGGATATCTGGTTCCGGTTGCCCAATTCAATAATCTTCAGGAGGTATTGGTGATTTTGGAGCTGAAAGAAGATCAACTCCATAGCGAGTTGACGGCAGGACAAGGAGAGCAGGAATGAAGCGGATCCTTTTAAATATCTTACTGATGTTGTTAGCCTTTGCCATTCAGAATGGGATCTTTCCCTTGCTGCCGTTTTTTGCCGCTACTCCAAATTTATTACTGATTCTGACATTTTCCTTTGGATTCATTTACGGAAGAGGTGCAGGGCTGTGGTATGGGCTTTTAGCCGGAATTCTTCTCGATTTGTTTTATAGCGGTCCTTTTGGATTTTACACATTATTGTATATTAATATTGGTTATTTCAACGGCATCTGCACCAAATATTATTATGAGGATTATATTACCCTGCCGCTGATCTTAAGCCTTGTCAATGAACTGGCCTATAATGGTTACGTTTATATATTCAGCTTTTTGATCCGGAACCGGCTGGATATTATCTATTATTTGAGGGAGATTATTCTTCCGGAAACAATCTTTACCGTTGTGGCGACTCTGCTGCTTTATCGAAGCTTCCTGTTTACCAATCGGAGATTAGAGGAGCTGGAAAAAAGGAGAGATTAGAAAAGAATGTTGAGAGATTTACGGGAAATATTGCAGGAACTGCTTCATAAGCTTGCCAGTTCTCGACTGTTTGCATTGGGGATGATATTTACCGCAATGTTTGCTATTTTGATTGTCAAACTCTTTAATCTGCAGATTATAGCTGGCGAAAAATACTTAAGCGATTATGAAAAACTGACCCAGCGGGAAGTGTCGATTCCCGGTACTCGGGGTAATATCTATGATTGCAATGGTTATCTGCTGGCGTACAATGAACCGGCCTATCTGGTAAGTATTCAGGATATTGGTGCGTATCCCAACTCAGCATCCATGAATGCCATGCTCCTGCGTCTGGTCCGTATATTAAAAAAGCATGGCTATCCGATTCAAGGAAAGCTGGAGGTGGGCCTGGATGAGGGAGGAAGATGGATCTACACGAGCAGTTCAGAAGCGGCCAGGCTCCGTTTCCTGCGGGATTATTATGGCGTTCGCTCAGTAGATCAGCTTAACGATCCGGAAGGGAAATATCCTACCGCAGTCGGTCCCCGTGAGCTTCTCCAGTCGCGATGGGAACGATATCACTTAGACGAGATGAAGGACGAACGCGGCAATCCTCTGTTGCTGTCAGACGAAGAGGCCCTGGATATTTTTAATATCCGTTACACCATGTCGCTTACTGCCTACAAGAAGTATGAGGCTGTTCCCATCACATCCCATGTAGATGAAGCAACGATGGTAGAGATATTAGAAAATATGGAATTGCTACAGGGAGTCAATATTGAAGAAACAACCGTGCGGATGTATAATGACAGCATTTATTTTGCTCCGATTATCGGTTATACCGGAAAAATGCAGGAAGATCACCTGGAAGAACTGCAGAAAGAAAATCCGGAATACGAGCTCAACGATGTGGTCGGACGTACGGGCATTGAATATAAAATGGAGACGCAGCTTCAGGGCGGGAAAGGTTACCGGAATTTGATTGTCAATAATGTGGGAAGCATCATGGAGGTGGTTTCAGAAACAAAGCCCACTACCGGCAACGATATTTATCTGACCATTGATCGGGAACTGCAAATCGGGATTTATCATTTGATCGAACAGCAGCTTGCCGGTATTCTGGTTGATAAGCTGAAAAATTATGATGTGGAGGTTACTGCCACCACGGACGCTTCTAAGATCGAGATTCCGATCAAGGATGCCTATTACCAGCTGATCAACAACAATGTATTATCTCTGGATGCCATGGTAGCAGAAGATGCGTCGGCGATTGAAAAAGAGATCTACAGCAGTTTTCTTAGCAGCAAGGAGCGGATCCTGAATCAGATCCGTCAGGAATTGATGAGCGAACATGCCACGGTCATGAAAGATTTACCTCGGGACATGGTCGCCTATATGGTATATATTTTCAATTATCTTTCGGGAGAAACTGTGGGAATTATCAAGCGTGATAATATTGACATTGAAAGTGAAGCATATCTTGCCTGGAAAGAAGACGAAATCAGCCTTAGAGACTATATCTATGCAGGAATTGCTGATAACTGGGTGGATACCACACATTTGGATATCGAAAATAAATATTCCAATGCTGACAGCATCTATGAAGTCCTGGTAGATACCATTCTTAAGGATCTCCGTGAAGATACCAAATTTGACAAACGGATTTGCCGTTATCTGGTCAATGATGAAGTCATCACCGGAAGACAGCTGTGCTTGGCGCTTTATGCCCAGGAGGTTCTGCCATACGACGAACAGCAGGTACATCTGTTGAATACGAATGGTGACAATTACGCCTATACCTTTATGCTAGATCGGATATCCAATATCGATATTACCCCTGCACAGCTGGCGCTGGATCCCTGTACTGGCAGTGTGGTAATCACCGATGTGAACACCGGTGAGGTAAAAGCACTGGTAACATATCCCAGCTACGATAATAACCGGTTATCCGGAACTGTAGACGCCACTTACTTTAACCAGCTTCAGGAGGATCTTTCTCTTCCTATGTACAATAATGCGACTCAGGCAAGAAAAGCTCCCGGCTCCACGTTTAAACCAATCACAGCGATTGCCGGGGTAGAGGAAGGGGCAGTCACTTTAGAAGAGACGATTGACTGTACTGGTGTCTATGATGCGGTAACTCCGGATATCAAATGCTGGATTTATTGGGGAAAACATGGTCCTCTGAATCTGGTGGGTGGAATCCAGAATTCTTGCAACTATTATTTTGCAGAAGTAGCGCACCGTCTTTCTACAGATGAAAACGGGGTCTACTCTACAGAGCGTGGGCTGGAAACTCTGCGAAAGTATGCGTCGATGTTCGGGCTGGATCGCCCTTCCGGGATTGAGATTTCGGAGCTGGATCCGGAAATGTCTACGGAAGATCCGGAACGTTCCGCTATGGGACAAGGAACAAACCGCTATTCTAATATCCAACTGTCACGCTATGTAGCAGCATTGGCCAATCGGGGAACTGTCTTTGACTTGAGCCTGTTGGATAAGATGACAAATTCAGAGGGAGAACTGGTGGAGGATTTTACGCCCAAAGTAACAGGACACATTAATATTCAGGATTCTACCTGGGATGCTGTGCAGCAGGGAATGTACAATGTGATTTATGAAGGCAGTTCCCGGCGTATATTCCGGGATCTGGAGGTTGAGATTGCCGGTAAAACCGGTACGGCCCAGGAAGTAAAAACCAGGGGAAATCATGCGTTTTTTATTTCCTATGGCCCATATACTAACCCGGACATCTGTGTAACTACGAATATTCCGTACGGATATTCCTCTGCCAATGCGGCCTCGCTGGCCAAAAATGTCTATCGTTTTTATTATCATTACACAGATTTGGACTATATTTTAAGTCATGGAGCCATTGGCGTCTCTAACGTCACAATTGGCGACTGATAACCTGCCACAATGGTAGCAGGCCAGGGAGCGCAAAGGACAGCACGCGCTCCGAATTCTGGTGAGAAAGGCTTAAAACAGCCTTTCAGAAAGAGGGGAACAAGTTGAAAAGCAGAGTAGTGATCAAAAGCAGCAAATCGGGGATGAGCATCATTCTGGATCCGGATTGTACTTTCGAGGAGCTTTTGTCCGACATCGCGGCAAAATTCAGGCAGAATGCCCGTTTTTGGGGAAGTGTTCAGATGGCACTGATGCTGGAAGGAAGAGAACTGACTGCAGGAGAAGAATTTCAAATTGTCAATACGATTACAGAGAATTCCAGTGTGGAGATCCTTTGCCTGATTGATCAGGATGCACAAAGAATAGAACGATGTGAAAAAGCTCTGAATCAGAAGCTCATGGAGTTGTCTTATCGGACCGGCCAGTTTTACCGGGGAGATCTACACCGGGGAGAATCTTTGGATTCCGAAGCCAGTATTGTTATCATTGGCGATGTCCTTCATGGTGCCCGCGTGACTGCCCGCGGCAATATCATTATCCTGGGAACGCTAAAAGGTACTGCCCACGCCGGTATATCCGGCAATGAAGATGCTGTGGTGGTTGCTCTGGAGATGGCTCCATTACAGCTGAAAATAGGCACTTACAGCCGCCAATATGGTGATAAAGGCAGAAGGCTTGGCAAAGGTGCGATGACTGCTTTTGTCGAAAACGGTAATATTTTTACAAAACCTATTAAAAAAAGCTTTTTAAACATGATAAATTTCAATTAGCACTGGAAAAATTCCAAGTTTTAATGTAGAATAGAAGTGTGTATTTATCTTTTCAGGAGGCGTTCTATGAGTGAAGTCATTGTAATTACTTCTGGAAAAGGCGGGGTCGGCAAAACGACTACCACTGCCAATATTGGAACCGGGCTGGCGCTGCTTGGTTTCCGCACGGTATTAATTGATACAGATATCGGACTGCGGAATCTGGATGTGGTGATGGGACTGGAAAACCGGATTATTTATAATCTGGTGGATGTGGTGGAAGGAAACTGCCGGATGAAACAAGCCCTGATAAAAGACAAAAGATATCCGAATCTTTATCTGCTTCCGTCTGCGCAGACGCGGGACAAGACTGCTGTCAATCCCGGCCAGATGCGTAAACTGACGGATGATTTAAAAGAAGATTTTGATTATATACTTTTAGATTGTCCTGCTGGAATAGAGCAGGGCTTTCAAAATGCAATTGCCGGTGCAGATCGGGCTCTGGTAGTGACAACCCCGGAAGTGTCTGCCATTCGGGATGCTGACCGGATTATCGGACTGTTGGAAGCTGCAGATATGCGCGATGTGGATCTGGTAGTTAACCGGATCCGCATGGATATGGTTCGCCGGGGAGATATGATGTCGATCGATGATGTGGCGGATATCTTAGCTGTTAATATCATCGGTGCAGTTCCTGACGACGAAGATATTGTTGTGTCTACAAACCAGGGAGAGCCGTTGGTGGATACCGATTCCCTGGCTGGACAAGCCTTTTTGAATATCTGTAAGCGAATCGCTGGAGAATCCGTCCCTCTTTTGGATATGAATCCCCAACGCGGATTACTTCTTCGGCTCTCTGATTTCCTGAAACGGGCATAGGAGGGCAGCAGATGAGACGGATATTTTGTTTTCACAAAAGCAATTCCGGTGAGATTGCCAGAAGCCGTCTAAAGCTGGTACTGGTATCGGATCAGTCCGGATTCAGTCCCGGTCTCATTGACGGAATCCGGGAGGAGATGATTCGGATATTGTCCCGGCATGTGGAGATTGATTCCAAGAGAATTGATATCCGTCTGGCTCAGATGGAATGCGCAGGAACGAAGGAGCCGGTTTCTATACTTTCGGCGAAAGTTCCATTCCGTCGTCTTACAAACATGAGGAATGACTAATGCTGTTTGATGAATATGAATTTAAAAATTACAATTTTCGCTTAACTATTTATATACTTTTGTTGAACGTTTTAGGCGTTCTGGTAATCAGCAGTGCCACTGGTCAGGAGAGTTCTCTGGTAAGCAAGCAGATTATGGGAATTATAGTTGGTTTTATGATTGCTATCTTGCTATCTCTGTTGGATTATCACAGAATCCTGTCTCTGGCGACTCTTGTTTATGTTGCTTGCGTGATTGGTTTGATCGCTGTACTTATGTTTGGCGAAAATGTCAATAATGCTACCCGATGGCTGAAACTTCCTGGTATTGGGCAGATTCAGCCTTCGGAATTTGTCAAGGTAGGCCTAATTGTATTTTTTGCCTGGTTCTTCAGTAAGAAACAGGCAAAACTCAATTATCTTACGACCCTTTTGCTGGCAGGTGTATTGTTGTTGGCAGTATTCGGGCTGATATATGAAGAGCCAGATCTTTCTACTGGTTTGGTCATTGTATTTGTTTTTACCTGTATGCTGTTTGCGGCGGGCTTGAGCTACCGTTGGATTCTGGGAGGATTGGCATTCTTGGTTCCTGTCGGCACGCTATTTATTTATCTGCTGCAGTATGACAAAGTTCCGTTTTTAAAAGGTTATCAGGCACGGCGTATTTTGGCATTCTTTTTTAAAGAAAAATATGCCGAGGCAAACCTTCAGCAGGATAATTCCATTATGGCAATCGGATCTGGCATGCTCCACGGGAAAGGCCTGAATTATACTGCCAACTCCGTAAAGAATGGTAATTTTCTGTCAGAGGAACAAACCGATTTTATTTTTGCTGTTATAGGGGAAGAGTTAGGTTTTGTGGGATGTACAATGGTGATTTTGTTGATTGCGCTGATTGTCTACGAATGTCTGATTATGGCAGCAAAGACAAAGGATATGGCAGGACGCCTGCTATGTGTAGGTATGGCGGCGTTGTTGGCCTTTCAGAGCTTTTCCAATATTGCCGTTGCAACCGGAGTGTTTCCCAATACCGGTTTGCCGCTCCCATTTATCAGCTATGGGGTCAGTTCTTTGATAAGCATGTATATAGGAATCGGAATAACCCTTAATGTTGGACTTCAAAGAAAAATCAGTAACTAAAAAGGAGGGTTTACTTATGAACATCGGTTTGATAGCACATGACGCGAAGAAAAAACTGATGCAGAATTTTTGTATTGCGTATCGGGGGATTTTGAATAAACATGATCTGTTTGCAACCGGGACTACGGGCAGGCTGGTAGAAGAGGTCACTAATTTAAATATTCGCAAATATCTGGCGGGCCATCTCGGTGGACAGCAGCAGATTGCCGCACAGATTGAGCATAATGAAATGGATCTGGTGATTTTCCTGCGGGATCCCTTGACCTCCAAATCCCATGAACCTGATGTCAACAATGTTGTAAAGCTTTGTGATACCTACAATATTCCTTTGGCTACGAATCTGGCTACGGCAGAACTTTTAATTAAAGCGTTAGATCGTGGGGATTTGGAGTGGAGAGAGATTTATCGATAGGAGAACGTGCTTAAATGCGATATCATAGGATCTTGGGAATTATAGGACTGTCAATCTGCCTGATGCTTACCGGATGCGGACAAAAAGAAACGATACCTGACACGGTCTATCCTTTACAGGAACGTTTGGACGATTTGTCTTTTCTTATTCCTCTTGATGATCGAAGGGCGGAACTGTTTGCATCGGATCTTTGTGTGATTTCATCAGAAGTTCCGGGGCAGGACAGCAATATTAAGGCAGAGTCTGCCGCTGTATTTTCTCTGGACGATCCTTCTACCCTTTTTGCCAAAAATGCCTTTAAGCGGCTTTATCCGGCCAGTATTACCAAGGTAATGACGGCTTTGGTAGCAATTCGCCATGGTCATTTATCAGAAGAACAAAATTTGCAAGAAAAAGTGACAGTAGGACAAGAAGCCATTATTACAGAATCCGGGGCAACACTTTGCCACATCAGTCCCGGAGATACCTTGACAATGGAACAGCTTTTGTATGGTTTAATGTTACCTTCGGGCAATGATGCCGGTGCAACGATTGCCGTACATATTTCCGGCAGCATTCAAGATTTTGCTGAGCTAATGAATCAGGAAGCTAAGGCAATCGGAGCTACAGACACCCATTTTGTGAATCCTCATGGCCTTCATGATGAGCAACATTATACGACTGCCTATGATTTATATCTGATTTTTCAAGAAGCGATGAAAGAGCCGATTTTTCGTAAAGTCGTGGGGACCAGTGCCTATACAGCCGATTTTTTGGACGCACAGGGTAATGCAAAATCTCAAACCTGGAAAAACAGCAATCAATATCTGACAGGCCAGCAGCCGATGCCAAGCGGCCTTTCCGTTCTGGGAGGAAAAACTGGCACTACGAGGGCGGCCGGAAGCTGCCTGATTATGGAAAGCAAAGATGAACAAGGACGCGAGTATGTTTCCGTAGTGATGAAATCAGAAAACAGGCAGACGCTTTATCAGGATATGACAAATATAATTCAGAAAATTGTCAATTAGTGATTGCTTAATCTGCGAAATTATACTATAATTGTTTTATGAATATCAGACTTTTTACACAAATATTATAAACCCAAGGAGGAGATTAATATGGTGCAGATTATTGCAGGCAATAAAGGAAAAGGAAAGACGAAGCATCTCTTAGATATGGCGAATAATTCTATTAAGACTGCCGCTGGATCTATCGTCTATCTGGATAAAAGCTCCAAACATATGTATGAATTGAACAATCGTATTCGTTTGATCAATGTGAATAAGTTTCCGATTATCAACAGTCAGGGATTTATAGGATTTATCAGTGGAATTATTTCTCAGGATCACGATATTGAGACTATGTTTTTGGACAGCTTTTTAAAGCTTGCCTGCCTGGAAGGAGAAGACATCAGTGAAACCATTGCGGTTCTGGAAAAGCTTAGCGCCGATTACAGCGTGAATTTTGTACTCAGTATATCTATGGATTCCCATGAGATGCCGGAGGCGATACAGAAGGACGTGATTATTTCTCTGTAATGATAGATACAAAAGGGGACTTGGGAGCAGGTTCCCTTTTTTTGATAATCGGCCGGAGGGAAAAGCATTGCACAAGAAAAGAAAATATCCAAAGGAGTCATCCAAATACCGGCGCCCCTTGAATATTAATGTCGGAATGATTATCTTTGCCATTATATTCGTTTATATGTCATTTAGCGTTTATACTTATGCGAAAAAAGAAAAAATCCAATTTTATGAGGTGATAGAAGGGGATATTGTCACAGATCATGGATATACTGGCATCATTTTAAGGCAGGAATCCGTTCAATATGCAGAACGTGCCGGCTATATCCATTATTATGTACGGGAAGGCAAACGAGCCGCTGTAGGCTCGAGAATCTACTCTATCGATGAGACCGGAAGCCTTTCTTCTTTTCTGGAAGAACAAAGTGAGAATAATGCAATTCTGACTAATGATAATTTGTCTGAAATCAAACGGCAATTGTCTTCTTTTGCTATGTCTTATTCTGATCTGGACTTTGATTTAAGTTATTCTCTGCGCTCCAGCCTAGACGCTTCTGTATCAGAATATGTAAATTTTAATACTTTGGAAAGCATGGATAATATGATGGGACAGACGGGAGTGATGTTCTGGCAGGTACAGGCACCTGCGTCCGGAGTGGTATCCTATGCAATTGATCAATACGAAGAACTGACGGCAGAACAAATCACGGCTTCTTGTTTTGATCGCACTGGATACGCAAGAGAAATTACCAAAGCAGGACAACGGATCGCTGTTTCAGATGCTGTTTATAAGCTTATCACTTCTGATGATTGGAGTATTCTTTTTCCCATTACTGAGGAGCAATTGACAGAATATACAGACAAAACCAAACTTCATGTGATTTTCAATTCCCGCAATTTGGAAACGGACGGTACATTTTCACTGATAACTGGTGCAGATGGCAATACTTATGGCAAACTGGATTTTAATCAATACATGGTGCAGTTTATTAGCGATCGATATGTGTCTTTTGAGGTGGAAACAGAACAAGCTGACGGGCTTAAAATTCCTTCAACAGCAGTAACCACTAAAGAATTTTTTTTGATACCCTTAGATTTTATGACACAGGGAGGAGACAGCAGTGAAATTGGTTTTATGAAGGAGATTTATACAGAAAACGGCTCCTCTGCAGAATTTGTATCCGTAACGGTTTACAATTCTACAGAAGAATATTATTATATTGACATGGGGGATAGCAGTCCGGTCAAGCCAGGAGATTTTATCATTAAGCCTGACTCGACGGAACGATATCAGATAGGTGCTACCGATTCTTTACAAGGGGTTTATAATATTAATAAAGGTTACGCGGTTTTTAAATTAATAGAAATTCTCAAGTCTAATGAAGAGTATTGTACGGTTCGCAAAGGTATGAGCTATGGACTATCCGTTTATGACCATATCGTACTGGATGCTGATACGGTAGAAGAGGGGACATTGATTTATCAATGAAACAAAGAGGGAGTAAAACAAAATGAAAGAATATATTTCAAGTCATTTGAGGCAGGTTCAGGAACGGATTCAGTGCGCTTGTAACCGTTCCGGAAGAGATACTCATGAGGTAACATTAATTGCTGTCAGTAAAACCAAGCCATTGGAGGCTTTACAGCTTGCTTATGATTGCGGCGTACGGGATTTCGGAGAAAATAAGGTTCAGGAGATTTTGCAAAAGGCGCCGCAAATGCCGAAAGATACCAGATTTCATATGATTGGACATCTGCAACGGAATAAAGTACGGCAGGTTCTTCCTTTCGTTACTATGATTCATTCTGTAGATTCCCTGCGTCTGGCAGAAGAAATACAGCAGGAAGCAAAACGAATCAGCAAAATTGTGGATATCCTTTTGGAGGTAAATGTTGCAGGAGAAGAGAGCAAATTCGGTTTCTCTCCGGAAGAACTCATAAATATCATACAGCAAATCTGTAATTTTTCTCATATCCATGTTTGCGGGTTGATGACAATTGCACCATTTGTCGAAAATCCCGAACAGAATCGCGATGTTTTTAAAAAATTATTTCAATTATATGTTGACATTAAACACAAAAACATCGATAATATTAGCATGAGTGTCCTTTCTATGGGAATGACCGGCGACTATGAAGTTGCCGTAGAGGAGGGTTCCACCATGATTAGAGTTGGTACTGGTATTTTTGGTGCCAGATAAGAAATGGAGAGTAGATAAGTATGAGCCTGATTAGCAGACTGATGGATTTGACGCGGCTGAATGACGACGATGATGAAGACTACTTTGGTCCAGAAGACGATTACGAGCAGGACATGCCTGGCAGGAGAAATACATTTAGCAATTCTCGTGATGACATGGATGAGGAAGAGGACGAAGAACCGAGACCACGTTTTTTCTCCCGCTCATCATCAAAAGTAGTACCGATGAGAAAGCCGATGCAGGTCGCTATGGTTAAACCGACCTCCATAGAGGATGCCAGAGATATCTGTGACTTTCTACTTGCTGATAAAGCAGTTGTTTTAAATATGGAGGGAATTCACACGGAAGTTGCTCAACGGATTATCGATTTCACTTCCGGCGCCACCTATTCTATGAACGGAAATCTTCAAAAGATTTCCAGTTATATCTTTATTGCCACTCCGGAGTCTGTGGAATTGTCCGGAGATTTCCAGGATATTTTCACTAATGGCAATATGGACGTTACCGGGATGAACATTCGACTTTGAAGTGACAAGTGAGTATACCAGTGGGGCATAATATAAGGATTGGGGTTATAGAGGGAGAAGCAGACAATTTTCCGATGATTCTCTGGAAAATTGTTTGCTTTCTTAAGTTCTGAAAAAGTACAAAAAGGAGACACATAAATGGCTGACAGGATGTCCGTTTGCAAAGATGGAAAAAAGATTTATGAAATTGTGCTGGAAACTTCCTTTGCTCCTTTGGCAGAAGAAATTTCCAGATTAGGAATAGCTGAAAGAAAGTTTTGTATTGTAACAGACAGTAATGTTGCTTCATTATATCTTGATTCCGTAAAGAAATGTCTTAATACTGTTTGTCCGAGGGTTGATTCTTTTTGCTTTCCAGCTGGAGAAGAGCAGAAAAATCTCAATACTGTTCAGGAATTGTACCGGTACTTGATTCAAAATCATTATGATCGAAAAGATATTCTGATAGCTTTGGGCGGTGGTGTGACAGGAGATCTTTGCGGTTATGCCGCAGCCACCTATTTGCGAGGGATACGATTCATTCAGATCCCTACCACGCTGCTTGCCCAAGTAGATAGCAGTATCGGAGGAAAAACGGGGGTTGATTTCGATACGTATAAAAATATGGTAGGTGCTTTTCACATGCCAATATTAGTCTATACCAATACGGAGACCCTTCACACACTCAGCGAAGAACAGTATGCATCGGGAATGGGAGAAATTATCAAACATGGGCTGATCAAAAATGGGAGCTATTATCATTGGCTAGACGAGCATAAAGAAGCTATTCTTCGTCGGGATACCGATATTTGCCGCACTATGATTTGGGAAAGCGATAAAATCAAGCGCGATGTTGTGGAACAAGATCCTATGGAAAAGGGAGAGCGTGCATTGCTTAACTTTGGACATACATTGGGACATGCGGTTGAAAAATTAATGAATTTTCAACTTCTGCATGGGCACTGTGTCGCTTTGGGAAGTGTTGGCGCCGCTTACCTCTCAGCAAAACGCGGTTTTCTGTCTGCAAAAGAGTTAGAGCAAATTTGCCAAACGTTTTTAGCCTTCCATCTTCCTGTATCCTTAAAAAATATGCCGCTAAATCCGCAAACAATTCTTGCCACTACAAAAAGTGATAAAAAGATGGATTCCGGCATCATTCAATTTATTCTGTTGCGTCAGATTGGCAACGCTTATATAGAACGTCAGATTAGTGATGCGGAGCTTCTGGAAACTCTTCAGTGGCTCTCAGGAGGCAGTTATGAATAAACCAGAGGAAAAGAAGAGCTATAAGAATAGAATTATAAATCTGATAATCTGGGCAATTGTATCTTGGTTCCTGATATTGCTGGATCAGTATACAAAATATCTGGCAATCACTCATTTAAAAGGAAAAAAGCCATGGATAATCTGGGAAGGTGTATTTGAATTTTTATATTCTGAAAATCGGGGAGCTGCTTTTGGTATCCTTCAGGGAAAACAGATTTTCTTCTTCCTAATTGGGATTTTGGTTTTGGCATTTGCCGCCTATATCATGTGGCATTTGCCTTCCTGGATGGACTCACATTATTGCTGGCTGGGATTCTGTGTCATTTTAATTACTGCTGGAGCCGCCGGCAATATGGTAGATCGGATTATACAGGGGTATGTTGTGGATTTTTTATACTTTCGACTGATTAATTTCCCTATTTTTAACGTGGCTGACATCTATGTTACCACAGCAACCATTGCCCTTTTATTGCTAATGCTGTTTTATTACACAGAAGAAGATTTGGAAATATTCAGGCTTTTTCCAAGGGCTAAACCGGATAAGGGAGGAAATACGGTGTGATACGGCGTATCAGGGTGGAAGATGGCAACGGAATTCGAATCGACCGCTATTTGAGTGATTGTTGTCCTGAGCTTTCTCGCTCTTATCTGCAAAAGCTTTTAAAAAATGGTAGTATATCGGTTGATGGAAAAATCGTTAAAAGCAATTATAAAATAACAGAAGGAGAGAGCATTTTATTGGATGTGCCGGAGGCAGTAGAGCCAGAGATTCTGCCGGAAGCCATCGTATTGGATATTCTTTACGAAGATGAAGACATTATTATGATTAATAAACCGAAGGGCATGGTGGTTCATCCGGCTGCCGGACATGCTTCAGGAACTTTAGTTAATGCATTATTGGCGCATTGCAAAGATTTGTCAGGGATCAATGGTATCCTTCGTCCTGGTATTGTACATCGCATTGATCGAGATACTACGGGAGTTTTAGTGGCCTGCAAAAATGATATGGCGCATAATGCAATCGCCGAACAGTTGAAGGTTCACTCAATTACCCGCATTTATTATGCCATTGTTCACGGGCGGATACAGGAGGATGGTGTGATAGATGCCCCTATTGGCCGGCACCCGACAGATCGAAAAAAAATGAGCATTAATCAAAAAAACGGGAAATCAGCAGTCACTCATTATCATGTTCTTCAGCATTTTGATCGCTTTACTTATGTGGAATGCCGCCTCGAAACCGGGCGCACACATCAGATCCGGGTTCACATGGCTTCGATTGGCCATCCGCTTCTCGGCGATACCGTTTATGGTCCCGCCAAATGTCCATATCCGAAGCTACAGGGGCAAACCTTACATGCAGGCGTCCTGGGCATCTGTCATCCCCGAACAGGCGAATACTTAGAAGTTCAGGCGCCACTTCCCGTATATTTTGTAGAATTATTAGAGAAGTTTTCTGCAAAATAGATAGATTTTTTATTCTTATTTATATACTTTTCAGAAATTTTGGTGTATAATAATAGTATCTGATAAATGTTTTTACATCAAGAGTTACTGAAAGGAGAAGGGATTTCTATGAAGGGGAACTTAGTAATTACAATCGGAAGACAATGCGGCAGTGGCGGCAAAAAAATTGGAGAAACCATTGCCGAACGGCTGGGAGTTAAATGTTATGATAAGGAACTACTTACCTTGGCTGCCAAAAACAGCGGTCTTTGTGAAGAACTTTTTGAAACTCATGATGAAAAACCAACCAGCAGTTTTCTTTATTCGCTGGTGATGGATACCTATTCTATGGGATATTCTAGCTCGTCTTACCTTGATATGCCATTGAACCATAAAGTCTTTTTGGCACAGTTTGATACTATCAAAAAACTGGCTGATGAAGAATCCTGTGTGATCGTCGGCCGTTGCGCTGACTATGCTCTGGCTGAATATCCAAACGTTGTCAACGTATTTATCACAGGAAAGGATGAAGATCGAATTGCTTATCTGAGCGAGCTATATAAGGTAGAACCAGCTAAAGCAAAAGACATCATGGTAAAAACCGACAAAAAACGAGCCAGCTATTATAATTATTATTCCAGTAAAAAATGGGGAGATTCCCGAAGTTATGATTTATGTATAAATAGTAGTGCCGTAGGCATCGAAGGAGCTGTTGATATGATTCTCAAACTGGCGCAAGTAAAACAAGATTGGATAAAAAAGCAAAACAAATAAAATCATAAAAATAAAAGTTATAATTACTATAACAGGCAGTTCTGCCTCAAAAATATGGCAGAATTGCCTGTATTTATTTTGCCTGCAGTGAGCACTAATCCATCTGCCATTGGAAACATAAATTACATCAATCGAAATAATCCTACTACCTTGCCCAAAACATTCATTTCGGAAACAATAATCGGCTCCATCGCATCGTTCTCCGGCTGCAAACGATATTGGCTATCTTCTTTATAAAAGCGTTTTACAGTAGCGGAATCATCAATTAGAGCCACCACAATATCTCCGTTGGCGGCAGAAGCCGTCTGCTCAACAATCACATAATCATCTTCTAAGATTCCCGCTTTTATCATACTGTCTCCCTTTACCCGGAGCATAAATGTCTGTGAATTGGGAAGTACATTGGCCGGTACGGGAAAATAGTCTTCGATATTTTCCTCTGCCAAAATCGGTTGTCCGGCAGCAACAGTACCAATAATCGGAACCTGCACCATCTCCCGGCGAGTCAGACCAAAGGTATCGTCCAAAATTTCCATAGCTCTTGGTTTCGTTGGATCCCGACGAATATAGCCATTCTTCTCTAGCGTCTCTAAATGAGAGTGCACCGAAGAAGTGGACTTTAAATGGACAGCCTCACAGATTTCTCTCACTGTTGGCGGATAGCCTTTCTTTAAAATCGTATCTTTGATATATTGTAATATTTCCTGTTGCTTGGATGTAATCTTTCCTTGGCTCATGTTTTTCCTCCCGGAATTTGTACTTAGAAATCTTATTCTGATACTATACTAACATATGTTCTGAAAAAAAGCAAACTTTTGTTCGGATTTTTGCAAAAAAATATTGACAAACAAACGTTCGGATATTATAATAAGCTCACAAAATACAAACGCACGTTTGGAGCTTACCGTTTTCTTTTTAATGATCATAAGTAAAGGGGGTATTATGATGGAGATGTACATGGGAATGAGCCGGGGAATGGAGATTGTGGATCTACACCAGAAGATACAGAGCGACTGGCAAAAAAGCAGTCATATGAGCAAGCGCATTGCCGGCCGCCGGATTTTGCATATTGCTATGGAACGGAGAGAGCGCCGCAGAAAGCTTCGCAATATTGCAATGGCATTATTAATGGCCGCCGCTTTTTTCACAGGATTCTTTGGACGTACTCTTTTTGATGCTTATGCAAAAGAGGAGAGTGAACATGATCTCCAACGGTATTACACAAGTATCCAATTAGAGCCTGGGGATAATCTTTGGAAGATAGCCAGCCGTTATGCGGAAAAAGCCGGTTATACGGCAGCCGAATACGTAGAAGAGTTAAAGCGAATGAATCGGCTGCCAAACGAACAGGTACACTCCGGTGAATATTTGACAATCGTATACCTTGCAGAATAAAGCTCTCTATTTTTCTCGCAAGCGTACAGCATTTCGGGCACTACGGCGACGCTCATCCTCCAAAGCCGCATAATGTTTTTTCGTTGTATTGACATCAGAATGTCCCAATACATCGGCCACTAGATAGATGTCGCCGGTTTCCCGGTACAGGTTTGTTCCATAGGTGCTTCGAAGCTTATGAGGGGTGATTTTCTTTAATGGAGTGACAATTCCGGCATATTTTTTAACCAGATTTTCTACGCTTCGTACATTGATTCTTTTACGCTGGAGTGATAGGAATAATGCCTTTTCACTTCCTGGCATAGCATCAATGCCAAAACGTTCGTCCAGATAATCCTGTAGTGCGTCCTCTACCTCCATACCAAAATAAACCGTCACTTCCTTTCCGCCTTTTCGATGGATATGAATGCCACCGTTTTTTAAATCCACATCTTCAATATCCAGACCTACACATTCGGATACACGGATACCCGTACCCAGAAGGAGAGTCAGAAGTGCCAGATCACGTATCTTTGTTTTGTTATGAAATGCCTTTTGCTTATCAGTAAGATTTTCGCCTAGTTCTACTTCATCCAAAAGAAGCGCCACTTCATCTACATCCAAGCGAATAATTTCTTTTTCATGTAGCTTAGGCATTTGTATAAGTGATGCCGGATTGTTTCGGATCCTTTCATTGCGATAGAAATAATTGTAAAAGCTTTTCAACGAAGAAATTTTTCTCATAATTCCCCGTTCTTTATTGATCACCTCCTGATTTTTTCCATTAAAACGATATTTCAGAAATTCCATATATTCTTCCAAGTCATTCACTGTAAGTAGTTCCAGCTGTTCCAATTGAATGAATTTTCGATCTGTATCCCGAAAAACCGGATTTTCCTGAGTTAAAAAATCGAAAAATACATGCAAATCATAAGCATAAGCAATTCGCGTCCTTGAAGATGTCCGAGGTTCAATCCCTCGAAAAAAATCAGTGCAAAAGGGCGGCAGGCCTTTAATCAAAGAACGCAATTTTTTAATGTTTTCAATATCTTTTTGTTCGTGATAGGCTAATTGGCTCACTTTATTTTCCTTCTTTCCTATTTTCTGGCAGACGAGTATCGTTCTCGTTGTACATTGAAAATGTTTTTAAATATCGGTATCTCTTTCCGGCTCAACAGCAGAAGAGCAGGGCATCCATCCAGGAATATTTCCTGTTATAATTGCATGAAATAAGCGTTCCTTAGCACCAGGATTTTCCTTTTCTAAAATATTTGATAAGTTTTTAACATATTCACGTTTCGTATGTCCGTCCATTGGACATGGATTTTTACATATTGGCAGATTATATTTCCTCTGAAATCCTACGATGTCTGCCTCGGGAATCAACATCATGGGACGAATCACCGTCAATTTCATGCGATCCAGATAGGTATAAGGTGAAAAAGCATAGAAGCGTCCCTCATAGATGAGAGATAGCAGCATAGTTTCAATCAAATCCTCCCGATGATGGGCATAAGCTACTTTATTGCAGCCAAGGCTGCTGGCCGCTTTATTCAAGGCTCCCTTTCGAAGCTTTGCGCATAACGAGCAGGGGTTTGTTTCCTGACGTTCCTGAAACAGAATCCTGCCGATATCGGTATGAATAATCTGATAAGGAACAGCAAACTCCTGACATAAACGAGAAATCGATGATAAATCAAAGTTGTCAAATCCTAAATCTACAGTAATTGCACTTAAAGTAAATTTCTTTGGATAAAACTGCATCAGGCCATGTAAAGCATATAGCAGCGTAAGGCTGTCTTTTCCACCGGAAATGCCAACCGCAATATGATCGCCCTCATCAATCATCTGATAAGAATCGATAGCTTTTCTTGTTAAACTGTAAAGACGTTGAAGTTTCATGGTTTGTTTTCCTGTCTGAAAAATAAATGAGAGTATTGAACAACCCATAACTATTCGTTAAAGTGTTGTTTCGCGAATAGTTATGGGTGCTACTCTTTGATATACTTCCTTCCATTCTCAATCAAGCCCCAGGGCCGCTAACGGGTCCAGTTCCTTGACCCTGACCAGGCGCTTCCAGTGCCCCGTTATGCTCGTTAGCGGATTCTCCTGGGCCGTTAGTACCTGGGCCCTGGCTGTTTGGTATATCACTGCCACCAGGTGCTGATACCGGACCTTGTGCAGGGCTTTCTGGAATCGGAGCCGATGTTATCGGAGATTCCTCTGTCTGTTGGGGTTCGGAACTGGTTCCGGGAATCGGTTCCGGCCCAGCATCTGCGGAGCCTTCGGCTGTTGTGTCTGTTTCTACACCGTCTGCATCAGTTGTCGGTTCACTTTCTGGAGGCTCTTGTTCCATTGATTCAGTCGGTTCGGCCTCTGCTGGCATCGATTCGGCTATTGATGTTTCTGAGGGATTATTTGGCAGAGTTTCCTCCCCATTGTTTCCTTTTGCACCTACATTTTTACCAGATTCCGTATCTTTACCTGGAGTATCGATACCACTGACTTTTGCAATATGGGCGCTTATATTTTTTACTACTCCAGAAGGTATAAACTGTGTATCATCATATAAGAATTCATGCAGCTGAATTACATTGCTTTCCAGTGTTGTCGGCACTACACAATCCCTTTTTTCAATCAGCATTTCAGTATGTGAAAATGGGAATCCCGTTGTCTGTCCGATATAATATTTTTTTACATCCTTTGCCATTAACATCAAGTCATCAACACCAATACTGGTGGATATTTGCGGAAATACTGTCCCAATCAATACTCGCAATGTGTTAAAATCTGCATTTTTGGCTTTTTCCATTGCCAGACCCATTACTTTCCGTTGTCTTTCTGTACGATTAAAATCAGTATCCATCAAACGTAAACGGGCATAAGCAACCGCCTGAACTCCATCCAGGTGATTCATTCCACTATGTTCTAAATGTACCGAGCCGACTCCAGTCGAATTAACGGTTTCGGTAATAAAAGAATTGATGTAAGCAAACTCCCGATCTGTAATTTCAAGATCAATACCTCCCAGTATATTGATGGCATCAGCAACTGCCTTCCAGTTAAAAGTAGCATAATCTTCGATATGCAGATCCAGATTTTCCTTTAATGCCTCTCCTGCCTGCTCTCTTCCACCTCGAAAATATGCTTCATTTATCTTGTGATAATTCCCTTCCGGATCAATTTTTAAATATGTATCGCGAAAGACGGAAGCCAGACGAATCTCTCCTGTCTTTCGGTTAATGCTGCAGAGAATCTGGACATCTGCCAGGGCGCCCTTTCCCAGATTACCATCCCGGGAATCTACACCATATACGACGACTGTCCAATAGCCATTATTGCGAAAACGTTTCCAGGAAAGATGGCCTATCAATAATATCGCTAAAAGTACAATCCAGAAAACCCATTTTTTCTTTTTGTGCCGTTTACGTTTTTTAGTTAATGGTTTTCTTTTTGAATGAGAGTGAATCTGGTGATAATCGAATTCATCCAGATCCTCAATGATCTCAAAATCATCAATAACCGAATTTTTTCTTCGCCGTTCTCCCTGTTTTTTTCTGGCCCGCATCCGGTCAATCTCATCCCCATAGGGTTCCTTCTGGTATTTCATACTAAAGATCCTTTCTTTGATTCTAATCAATCAGTTTTCGGTAGTAAGGCCAATTGGCGTCACGGACACTTACCGTTACATTATTGACATTACCGCTGCTTTCATGAATGCAACGAATTTTTCCATCTTCTGTCCATTCCAAAAACATGATCACGTGAGCATCTTCACCAGTGCGGATGATAATATCACCGGGCTTTAAATGATTTCGATTGACAGGACTTCCGCACAATGCCAATCCTGATGTACTTTCATAAGGAAGACGACTTCCGGTCACACTCCAATACACCCAATTAATCCATCCAGAACAATCCAGTCCCTTTAGAATTCTTCCTTTATCATCCGGGGTGATCAAAGTTCCAAATCCATTTCTGGAATAGTCAGGTGCCGATGCCTTACCTCCCCAATAATAAGGAACCTTACCGACAGAAGAAAGGGCAAAACGGATGATATCCTTTCGGATCTGTGACAAATCTTCTGGAAGGCGTTCCATATATTCCTGAATCTCATATTCAGACAAGGGATTTCTCATGGAAATCGTAGATAAAGTTATGCCATACCTTTGATACCAATCCTGGCTTGCAAGTGTTCGGGCAGATTCTATCCTTTCTGGAGTCCATCCCTGCCATCTACCTTCTTCAAAATTATCTTGCTGATTCCCGTAGGTATCTACTTTAAATAGTCCGTTCTTTTCTTTTATTCCCCGGATACGCATTTTCACCAGCAAATCAATATGTCCGGGGCATCGTTCATTCAAAGATGAATCTATGGCGCCACTTTCTGCTTGCGTTTCGACAGCTTCCATTTCCGAAGGAGAAGCTATTATCGTAGCAGGAATTTCTGCCATTGTCTCTTCTTCGGCAGATACCGTTTCTGTTTTTGGCTCTTCCGATATTTCAGCCCCTTCTGATGCGGTTATCACCCTGGATACGCTTTCTTGTTCTTCTTGTTCTTGATATACGTTCTCGCTCTCTGATTCACTCTCATTAAGTTCAATTTCATCCGCTTCTGAGCTTTCATCTGCTAGAGAATTTTCATTTGCTAAAGAACTCTCATTTGCTATAATAATAGCCTGCCTTGCCTCTTCTTCTGCCGCTTCTTGTTCTAACCGTTTTCTTTCATCTTCCTCGCTGAGGCACCCTTCGCAATAGTAGATATCACTCATATCAATGGAATACGTATGGGATTTTTCCCAAAGCAGCATGACATGGGAAAGAAATAAATCATAATCCCTGACATCTTTGAAATATGTATAAACATTTGCCACAGACATGATTTCAATTACATTGGAATATACACTGATCGGATTGCCGTCGCCATCTGTCACACTAGTACGGATGTTTCGAAAAGAATGAATAGCCCAGGTATCCGGATTATCGGGATCATGCAGATCATCTTTAGGATTATAAGAACCCATTATCTTGCTTCTGGCATGGCCGGATTTTGCTGCAAATTGCTCTGGGGTCATATCTGCATAAGCATAAATATTATTCATCCATTCCTGATCCTGTATCGTTAATTCCGTGAATGCCTTTCCCGCATAGCTTTGCGAAATATCGCTTTGATCTGCCCCTTCTGGAAAAAAGTGGGCCAGATTCAATTCCTCCGGCGTTGGCTGAAAAATATCTTCTGTCTTTTCTTCTACCGATGGTATTGCTTCCTCCGCGAGAGGAGGATTGATCGGGACAGACGGCGGAACCGGGAGAGCTTTAGTCTCAAAAACAGGCGTGACGATTAACTGAGACTGATATAAATCAGAAATTTTAAAAATACATCCGCCGATTATTACCATCATGATAGCTGAGATCCATTGTTTTTTCATGTTATATGCCAAACTTCAAGCAGGAATGCTTGTCTTTTCATAATATGCCCCCTTAATTTTAACGTTTACATTATACTATAGCATAAATCCATCTGGAAAAACAGGGAGAAATTTTAAAAATTCTTTACAAAATTCAGAAAAGCAAAAATATGCATTCATGGGAGAGATTGGGAAAAAGCGGGAATTGACGAATAGAATCGCATACGCTATAATAGATACAATTTGTTGCAAATTTTAAAGGAGAAAAATTTATGTGCGGAATTATCGGATACACGGGACCGTTAGAAGCTCCCAGAATTCTACTGGACGGATTATCGTGTCTGGAATATCGGGGATATGACAGTGCAGGTATTGCTTTATGCATGGAAGATTCTAAAATCAGCCTGTTCAAAAAAGCTGGCAAGGTCAAAAATCTTGAAAATTATTGTAAAGAACAGATTACGGGATCTTCTCATAGCGGGATTGGCCATACTCGCTGGGCAACACATGGCGGTGTTACAGATGTAAACGCCCACCCCCATCGTGCTGGTAAAGTTGTTTTGATTCATAATGGTATTATCGAAAATTATCATGCTTTAACAGAGCAGTTTCATCTACAGGAACGCCTGATTTCACAGACAGACAGCGAAGTGGCAGCACAAACTCTCAGTGAACTGTATCATGGGGATCCGCTGGTAGCTATTCGCAGCCTGATTCAGCTGCTGGAAGGATCCTACAGCTTTTGTATCATGTTTGAAGATCAGCCGGGGGCAATCTATGCGATTCGCAATATCAGTCCGTTGGTGGCAGCATCTACGCCATCCGGTTCCCTGATTGCTTCCGATTTAACAGCTTTGATTCCTTACACCCGCCAATATTTTGTGGTGCCGGAACAGCATATAGTCAAGCTGACCCCTTATAAAATACATGTATATAATCTGGATGACTCTTTTGGCAAAGATTATCCAGAAATTATGTCTGTCAACTGGAATATGGATGCTGCCATGAAAAACGGTTTTCCCCACTTTATGCTGAAAGAGATTCATGAACAGCCGCAAGCCATGCGCAATACTATCCTGCCCCGTGTCAGCAAGGGACTTCCTGATTTCAGTGATGATGGAATTTCCGACAGCATTTTTGAACATTGTAATCAAGTTCAAATCATTGCCTGTGGTACTGCCATGTATGCAGGTATGGTTGCCCGGGCTATCATGCAGCCGATATTGAAGATCCCGATTACTGTATCGATTGCTTCCGAATTTCGTTATGAAGAACCATTGATTGATCAAAATTCTCTGGTAATCATTATTTCCCAATCCGGAGAAACGATTGATACTCTGGCTGCTCTGCGGCTGGCTCGCCAATGCGGCTCCACAACCCTAGCTATCGTCAATGTCAAGGGTTCCACCATCGCCCGTGAAAGCGATTACGTCTTTTATACTCATGCCGGCCCGGAGATCGCCGTTGCCAGCACAAAAGCATATTCTGTACAGCTTGCCGCGCTTTATATGATTATTTGCCGTATGGCATTGATACGTGGCAATTATACCAGAGAACAGGCCGCCGGCTTTTTGGCAGAACTGCTCGATGTGATTCCTGCTATGGAACATATGATCGCGCAAAAAGAATATATCCGCAATGTGGCTTCCCACATTTTAAAAAGCCCCGATGTGTTTTTTATTGGACGTGGGCTGGATTATGCATTTTCCCTGGAAGGAGCCCTAAAACTGAAAGAGATCTCTTATATCCATTCGGAAGCCTATGCTGCAGGAGAACTGAAGCATGGTACAATTGCTTTGATTTCCGATCAGGTTCCCGTAATAGCGATTGCCACTCAGCAACACGTATATGCCAAAACCATATCCAATATCCGCGAGGTAAAGGCACGCGGCGCTTATATCATTATGTTAATCAAAGAAAGCGCTGTTGTCGATGATAATTTGGCAGACCTTCAAATTCGGATTCCGGATGTAGCAGATTCTTTTACGGTATTTCCGATTGCCGCTGCGCTGCAGTTGATTGCTTATTATACTTCTCTGGGAAAAAATCTGGATGTTGATCAACCCCGAAATCTGGCAAAGTCGGTAACGGTCGAGTAATTCCTGTGTCCGGCTGTTCACGAACATACTGTCTAATATTGGCGGACTGTGTCTGTTAAGAGCAGACAGTATGTTCGTGAACCATCCGAATATAGGATAGAGAAATGACAGGCGGTTTGTTTTACAGCGCACTCACCGCCCCGAATGTGCTCATTGCCTCATCGGAAAGCCTCGGTTTCCACCACTTTTCCATCTCTCCAAATTCGTTCGAGATCATAAAACAGTCGATCTTCGCGGCAAAACACATGAACAATAATATCGCCATAATCCATCAGGATCCAATTGGCGCTCCGGTATCCTTCGATCTGCCTCGGCTCATACCCTGCCTTGCCCAAAATCTCTTCTACATTGTCCGTCATAGCCTGAACCTGATTGGCATTGGATCCACTGGCAATGATAAAATAATCTGCAAGGACCGATACTTCCCGAATATCGATGATACGGATATCCTCCCCTTTCTTGTCTTCCAAAGCCTTGATTGCCAGCTTAACCATTTCTTTTTCCTGATCCATTCACAACTCTCCTCTCTCATGCATGATTTCTTTAAAATACTCATAAGCACATTGTGTCATGGGATCCACATCTGTCTTTTTCTTTTTTAAATATTCCAGTGTCCCGGTCAGAATCTCATACATCGTCTGATCCAGATCCTGAAATGCCAGATAACGCATCTGCTCCAGATTGGAAGCTTTATTCCTTCGTGGTTCAATGTAATCTGCAATATAAAGAATTTTATCAAGCATTCCCATTTGTGGTTTCCCGGTAGTATGGCATTGGATGGCAGAAAGAATCTCGCCATCCCGGATGCCAAATTTGTGTTCTGCTATCCATGCTCCATATCTGGCATGAATGACAGCGGGTGCTTTTTTCTCTCCATCCGTCAATTCCAGACCATGTTTCTGACACTTGACTATCAGCTCGCTGTCTCCATACCGTTTCGCACAATCGTGAAGCAACCCTGCCATTTCCGCCCGGCCAATATCATAGCCATAGCGCATGGCAAGAGCCATGCAGGTATAGGATACACTTAAAGAATGTTCATAGCGCATCGGATCCAGCTTGGATTTCAACTGCTTCCGATAAGTGAAAATCTGTTCATTTACTGTAATCATTGTTTTGTTCTTGATTTATCCTTCCTGATAAAGTCCATGCTCTTTAATATATATCTCCACGCATTCCGGGACATACGGATACAGCCTTTTTCCCTTTGCTTCCATTTCGCGAAGCTCTCCAGAAGAAATATCTACCTCTTCACAGTGCAGGATACGGATATCCGCGCCATAGGACTCCTTCAGGTAGGTAATCTGCGTTTCTATTGAACAAGGGGCCTGTTCATATTCCCGATCCGCCACCAGCAAAACAGCCTGATTCATAACCTCCCGGGGATGATACCAACTCTCCAGCTGATAAAGAGAGTCCGCCCCGATAATAAAATAAAAACAATGCTCCGGATAGCGCTCGTGGAGCAGTCTTAAGGTCTCTGCCGTATAAGTATTCCCCAGCCTTTTTATTTCAAAATCGGAACAAACAAAATAGGGATACTTCTCAATGGCTAACTGAACCATCGCCAGCCGCTCTTCCACTGGAGTAACGACATGGTCTTTTTTATGAGGCGGGATTCCTGACGGCATAAACCAAACCTGATCCAATTTATATTCTTGATAAGCCTGCCTGCCCAATAACAGGTGCCCATTATGGATCGGATCAAAGGTTCCTCCCATAATTCCAATCTTAGCCATGATTTCCATGCCTTTCTGCTACTCTTCCATATCGAAGCGCTAAGAAGGCAGCACAATTTTACGTTTCTTTTCCTCTTTTGCCTGCCGGTAAAGCACGATCTTTTTGCCAATTACCTGCACTACTTCTGCATGAGTCCGTTCTGCCAATACTTCTGCGATCGAATTCCCATCATCAAGACAGTTTTTCAACACACTGATTTTGATCAATTCGCGTGCTTCCAGTGCCTCGTCTACTGCCGCAGTCATCTCCGGTGTCAGACTGGCTTTACCGATCTGCAAAATCGGGTCAGTGGTCATGGCAATTCCCTTCAAATAAGATCTCTGTTTGCTTGTCATATCTTTTCTTTTCTCCGTTTTGTCTCTCAGTCGTTACCTGTTTCAGGTATTATTTGTAATAGTCAAAGACTAAGCCATACATTCGAACGGTATCTCCCTCCTGGATTCCGGCTGCTTCCAAATCATCCAGAATTCCGTTTTCCTTTAAAAACTTCTGGAAAAACTGAAATCCCTTTTCTGACTCCAAATTCGTATAGCCCAGCATCTTTTCAATACGGGGACCCTCTACCACAAACACGCCGTCGCTATCACGTTCAACCGTATAGGGAAGGTTACGGTCACTGGCATATGCAATCTCAAATTCCTTTTCAAATACCACCGGCTCTAAATTAACTGTTTTTAACAGCTCGTAAACGCCATACAGAAGTTTCTGTACTCCCTGTCCGCTGACAGCTGAAATCGGATAAACCGGAATCCCCATAGGTTCGAATTCCCGGCGGAGAGTTTCGGAAGGATCTTCATCTCCGGCATAAACGGCATCCATCTTATTGGCAGCAATGACCATCGGGCGTTTTAACAGATCCGGATTGTATTTCTCCAGCTCTTTATGGATTGTATGAATATCTTCCACCGGATCTCTGCCTTCCGTTCCGGCAGCATCTACTACATGGATCAGAACACGTGTCCGCTCAATATGACGCAAAAAATCATGTCCCAATCCAATCCCTTGAGATGCCCCTTCAATCAGTCCGGGAATATCTGCCATAATGAATCCGGCTCCGCCATCTAAATCTACCACGCCAAGATGGGGGTTCAGTGTAGTAAAATGATAATTGGCAATCCGGGGCCTGGCATTGGACACCCGGGAAAGCAATGTCGATTTGCCGACATTCGGAAAGCCGACCAGACCGACATCCGCAATCACTTTTAATTCCAGTTGCACCCACAATTCATGGCCTGGCTGGCCTGGCTGAGCATATTTGGGAACCTGCATGGTAGCTGTGGCAAAATTCATATTGCCAAGACCGCCTTTGCCTCCTTTTAAAATCACTTCCCGGCGATTCTTTCCGGACATATCGGCGATCACCTTCCCACTCTCAAAATCCTTGATTACCGTCCCCTCCGGTATCTTTATCACCAGATTTTCTGCATTTGCACCATGACAACGCTTCTTGCCTCCTGGCTCGCCGTCTCTGGCTACATATTTCCGCACATGCCGAAAATCAGTCAATGTATTCAGCCCGGGATCTACCTCAAAAATAATATCGCCACCCCGCCCGCCATCGCCACCGTCAGGACCTCCTGCGGGCACATACAGCTCCCGGCGGAAGCTGACGTGGCCATCTCCTCCCTTGCCGGATTTGATAAAGATTTTTGCCCTGTCTGCAAACATTCTCTCACCTGTCCTTTCAGTGCCTTTGCATAAGCATGAGCCGTTTTACAATTTCTTCGTTCAAAGTTTTAAAAAGGCTTCATACCTGGTATCAGTATGAAGCCCGTCAGTCAAATCAGTCCTAACAACAATCACTATTCATTGATAGTTTTCGGATATACAGAAACCTGCTTTCTGTCTCTGCCTTTCCTCTCGAATCTCACAATACCGTCTGCTGTCGCAAACAGAGTGTCATCGCCACCACGGCCTACATTCAGTCCGGGATGGATCTTAGTTCCTCTCTGACGGTACAGAATATTGCCTGCCAATACAAACTGGCCGTCTGCTCTTTTGGCGCCCAGTCTCTTAGACTCGGAATCCCTGCCGTTCTTCGTGGAACCTACACCTTTTTTATGAGCAAATAACTGAAGGTTCATCTTAAACATCACTTACACCTCCTTATAGCGGATTTTGATATATGGTTCTCCATATGTCTCCTCGACATCCAGCAATCCGAATATCAGGGAGTTCATAAGAAGCATCGCTCCGGCATCTGCTTTTTCAGTAAAGCGAAAATGAAAAAATCCGCTCTCCTCTTCCATCTCAGCCTCAAACCTGGCATCTGTAAAATGTTCCACACTGTTTGCCATGTTCAAAGTGAGGGCGGACACGGCAGCACATACCAGTTCCTGCCCCTCCTGATGCCTGCCGGCATATCCGGCATGTCCTGACATCAGAATCCCGCAATAGCAATCCTCCGAATCGACTAATACAGTTACGTCAATCATAATTATGCGTTGATCTTGTCAATCTTGATCTGAGTATAGAGCTGTCTGTGACCGTTTTTCTTGTGATAGCCAGTCTTTCTCTTATACTTGTACACAATAACCTTCTTTGCCTTACCCTCTTTGACAACGGTTCCAGAAACAGTCGCACCCGCTACTGTGGGACATCCGATGGATAATTCTCCGTTATTAACAGCCAAAACCTGATCGAATGTAACGGTTTCGCCGGCGTCCACACCAAGTTTTTCTACCTTAATGATATCGCCTTCTGCTACCTTATACTGCTTGCCACCTGTTGCAATAATCGCGTACATACGGCACCTCCTATTATCATTACTCGCCAGTTGCGGTGTCCCAGGCGGAAAACCCGCTGAAAGCTTTCTGACCTCACTGTGCGGCATACTTAAATATATTAGCATGGGGAGAATGGAATGTCAACCAGAAATTGTTTGAAATTCCACACAAGATAGGGTATAATGATAACTGCAATTATACCATAATCTTGAATAAAAGGAAACTATCCATGAGAAAATTAGCCTTGAATGACGAAATTTTACTATCTGTCCAGCAGCCGGCCCGTTATATTGGGAATGAAATGAACGCGGTTGTGAAAGATCCAAACCGTGTAGCTATCCGTTTTGCCATGTGTTTCCCTGATGTCTATGAAATTGGCATGTCTCATTTGGGAATGCAAATCCTCTATGATATGTTTAATCATCGGGAGGATGTTTATTGTGAGAGGGTTTTTTCTCCTTGGATAGATCTGGATCAGCAGATGCGTCAACAACAGATTCCTCTTTTTGCGCTGGAATCCCAGGATCCGGTTCGGGATTTCGATTTTCTTGGTTTTACTATTCAGTACGAAATGTGTTATACGAACATTCTGCAAGTATTGGATTTAAGTGGAATCCCACTACATGCAAAGGAACGCGGGGAACAAGATCCGCTGGTTATCGGAGGCGGACCTTGTGCTTATAACCCAGAGCCGTTAGCACCTTTTTTCGATCTGTTTTATATCGGAGAAGGAGAAACGCAATACGACGTATTATTTGATCTCTATAAAAAGATTCGCACGAGCAATAAAAGCCGATGGGATTTTCTGAAAGAGGCTGCGCAGATACCCGGTATCTATGTACCGGCTTTTTATGATGTATCCTATCATGAAGATGGAACGATTGCTTCTTTTCAGCCGAATCAGGAGGGCATTCCACAATCTGTCACCAAGGAGCTGGTGGTAAATTTGGATGATGCCCCTTACATCGAAAACCCCATTGTTCCTTTTATCAAAGTAACCCAGGATCGGGTGGTTTTGGAGATACAGCGGGGCTGTATCCGAGGCTGCCGTTTTTGCCAGGCAGGGAATATTTATCGTCCTCTGCGGGAACACAGCCTGGAATATTTGAAAAAATATGCATATCAAATGCTAAACCGCACCGGCCATGAAGAAATCTCCTTAAGTTCCTTAAGTTCCAGTGATTACACACATTTAAAAGAGCTGGTAACTTTTTTGATTGAAGAGTTTCATGGAAAAGGAGTTAACATCTCTCTGCCATCCTTGCGAATTGATGCGTTTTCTCTGGATGTGATGAGCAAGGTTCAGGATGTGAAAAAAAGCAGCCTGACCTTTGCGCCGGAAGCAGGGACCCAACGTTTGCGGGATGTGATCAACAAAGGTTTGACAGAAGAGGTGATTCTAAAGGGGGCCGCCGAGGCATTCCGGGGTGGCTGGAATCGCGTAAAGCTTTATTTTATGTTGGGTTTACCTACGGAAACGCCCAAAGATATCGAGGGGATCGCCCTGTTGTCGGAAAAGGTCGCCGAGACTTTTTACAATGAGGTTCCCAAAGAAAACCGTCATGGTAGGGTACAGGTTACAGCCAGCTCCTCTTTTTTTGTGCCCAAGCCCTTTACCCCCTTTCAGTGGGCCAGGATGTGCACCAGGGAGGAGTTTTTACAACGAGCTTATGCCGTGAAAGACAAATTTAAAGAAATGAAAAACAAAAAAAGCCTGAAATACATTTATCATGATGCCGATGTGACAATTCTGGAAGGAGTCCTGGCCCGTGGTGACCGGAAGGTGGCTGCCGTAATTGAAGAGGCTTACCATAAAGGAGCTCTCTATGATTCGTGGAGTGAATATTTCAGAAATGAGATCTGGATGCAGGCGTTTGAAGATTGCGGGGTAGATATTGATTTTTATACCACGCGAGAAAGAAAGCCAGATGAGTTGTTTCCCTGGGATTTCATCGATGCCGGTGTGACTAAGGACTTTCTACTGCGGGAATGGCAAAATGCCATCTGCGAAAAAGAAACTCCCAACTGCCGTAAACGCTGTTCCGGCTGTGGTGCACGAAGCTTTGGAGGAGGTGTCTGCTTTGAAAATCAGAATTAAATTTGCCAAAGAAGGTGCCATGAAGTTCATCGGCCATCTTGATATGATGCGCTATTTTCAAAAGGTAATGCGCCGGGCGAATGTTGATATCCGTTATAGTGAGGGTTTTAGCCCTCATCAGATCATGTCCTTTGCCGCCCCTTTAGGAGTGGGAATCACCAGCAGGGGAGAATATGTCGACATCGAAGTATTGTCCACCGATTCTTCTGCAAAAATGCTGCAGCGGATCAATGCTGCCATGACGGAAGGGGTAGAAGCCTTAAGCTATAAAAGGCTGCCGGATTCCGCAGAATCCGCAATGGCAATCGTGGCCGCTGCTGATTATACATTGAGTTTCCGGAAAGGATATGAACCATCCAACTGGGATGATTTCGCCACCGGATTGACAAGATTTGCGCAAAAAGATCAGATTTTAATTATGAAAAAAACCAAAAAAGGAGAAAAAGAAACGGATATCCGCCCATGGATCTATCAGTTGGAAATCCTTCCCGGCCATCTGATAAAAATGCGCGTCGCTGCCGGAAGCGTCGCCAATCTGAAGCCTGAATTGGTGCTACAAGCCTATTTCGACAACCAAAAGCAGGAGCTTGCCAAATTCGCACTGTTGATTCATCGAGATGAGGTATATGCGAATAGCTCTAAAGACGATATTCCTGTTTTTTTTCCACTGGAACAATTAGGAGAAGACATTGAATAAATTAATAATCACCCGCTGGAATGAGCGAATCCTGACTGCCCTGTTTTCTGAAAAGGACGCACTGGAACTGGGCCTGGAGGAAAACGCTTCGATTCTGGGCAATATTTATATAGGAAAAATCAATCGCATCATCAAAAATCTTAATGCAGCATTCGTTGATTTTGGAGATAACCAGACAGGCTACTATAGTCTGGAGGACAACCCGATATCACTGCTGGCAAATCAGAATTCGGCGGCCGTTTCTTCCAAACAACTGAAAGGCAATGATGAAATCGTTGTCCAGGTAGCCAAGGATGCCATAAAAACCAAAGATCCGGTGCTAACGGCCAATCTGAATTTTCCTGGCAAATATGTAGTATTAACCATTGGCAAAAAGTCTATCAACTTTTCCGCCAAAATTCATGACAAAGCCTGGAAGGAGCAGCTTCGCCCAAAGCTTGAAACACTGCTGCAGGGTACTTCTGGTATCATTGTCAGAACCAACGGTTATCAGCTGGAAGAAAAAATCCTTTCTGAAACGCAAAGCCTGCTGCAAATTTGCAGCAATGTTTTGCACTCCGCCGGTTTCCGTTCCAGCGGCAGCCTCTTGTACCAGGCAGAACCAGAATATTTGAAAAGCTTAAAGAACAGCCATATCGGAACGCTGGAAGAAATTATTACGGATCAAAGAGATATCTATCAGACGATTGAATCTTACTTTAAGGGCAATCCATCGGAAGACCGAGAAAAACTGCGATTTTATCAGGATCCCCTGCTATCCCTTGCCAGTCTTTATTCTCTGCAATCCGTTATGAACCAGGCTTGCCAAAAACGGGTTTGGCTGAAATCCGGCGGTTACCTGATTATTGAACCCACAGAAGCAATGGTGGTAATCGATGTCAATACCGGCAAATACTCCGGTAAAAAGGAACCAGGCGATACCATCCGCCTGATTAATCTGGAAGCCGCCCGGGAGATTTGCCACCAGCTCCGTCTGAGAAACCTTTCCGGAATTATCATGATTGATTTCATTGACATGAAGGAAGCTTCTGACAAAGCGCTTTTGCTGGAGCAATTGCGTTATTATGCCGCACAAGATCCGGTCAAAACAACAGTTGTGGATATAACCGGGCTGAATCTGGTGGAAATGACAAGAAAAAAGGGAAAGAAACCCCTGTGGGAGCAGCTTATAGCCGTCAACGAAGATAAATCCTCCTCCCACAGGGGAAAATCCTAACCGGTCAGACGTTTTTTGCTGCCTGACGGTTCTTTTTCCTTTTTACCGTCAATATGGCAGCTATTACCACCATTGCAGCTATTACCAGAATCCCCCATTGGGGCTTAGATTTCATCAGCAGAAGCTCTCCGGAAATTCCGGACTCAAAAATCAGATAATCGCCGTCTTTCACATAGGATGGTTTTTCCATTTCGCCGGCACTCAGAATCCAAACCGTGTCGGCTCCTTCTGCCAATACATGAAGCTTGACCATATCCGGCAGAATATTATTTTCTGTACTCAAAATCTCATAGCTACAATGTTTTACTCTCTGATATCCGGAAGGGAGCGTAAGATCAAGCTCTGCAAGCTTTTCTTTATCTGTTTCTTGCACCTGCAGCTGAGTATCCGGATAAAAAGCGGCCTCCGCCAGCATCTGCGGCTTAGGCTCCTGAGAACTGGCTATTGTCGTTGTCCAGGGCTGATACACCGCATAAATTTTATATTTTTTTCGAATATTTGACAGATCCGTATCTTCCCAGGACTCAAAAAACCCTGCCTTTTTAGGAACCTCAGGTATTTCTTCTACGCTTAGGGACTGGCCATACTGACATACAATCTGTTCTACCATCTGATCCTCTGTCAAAAATGTCACTGTCAGGATCCGGAACTCCGGAGGCAGATCTTCCTTTTGTAACAGAGCCTCATAGGTAATCCCTTCCGCCTCTCCCCGGAAAGTGATTCCGTCGATAGCACCCAATCCATTATCCACATAGAAATTCTCAGAAACCGTACCATCTTTTACCCGGTCTCCGGCAACGCTGCCCTTCCATTCCCCCTCCGGTGCCACCACATCGGTCATGCCATAATTATTTTTCATGCTTTTGCCAAGACCGGCAATCCCACCAGCATAATCATTCCCTCTGACCTCACACATGGAATAGCTGCTTTGAATCAGTGACTGGCTGACTCCGGCAATCCCGCCGGCATAATTTCCGTCTTCTGTACAAATATCTCCGTAATTTTGATTGAATTCCAGTACTCCGATCCTGGCCGTACCGGCGATGCCTCCGGCATAATCCTGCTGCACCAGAATATCCCCGTCATTGCGGCACCCACGCACTGCGGCTTGCGCATACCGGTTCATATAGAGAGACTCATCGCCATATGTCTCAATGTCTTTTTCTGGATCCAAATCCACCTCAATGCCAATGGTTCCCACCACGCCGCCCGCCTGAAAGTCAGAAATAACCTTTCCCTGGTTCGAACAGCCGATAATCATCCCGTTGCTCAATTCCTCTGCCGCCTCTGAGATATCTTCAAAAAGGGATTCCCCGTCCTCCCCTGCTTTATCCTTCTCCGAGCGAATCCGATCCACACCGTCGCTGATTATGTCGTGCATTCCCTCCAACTGTTCGTCTAATTGATCCTTTTCGGAACGAAGTTGATCCTTGCCGGATTTTAAATTATCGGATAAAGCATCCAATTCATCATACAGCTGATCCAGCTGTCCTGTCAAATCGGCATCCAGACCATCGATATCGTCCACCAAAAGATCTTTATAGTCGCGAGTCAGATCGAGAAATTCCTTTGAGGCTACCCGCAGAGAATCCAGATCATCCTCAAAATCCCGGACACCTTCTACAACACCATCCACTCGCTCTTCCACCATGAGCTGAGTGTCTTCCGCAATATTTTCCGCACAGTCCTGCAATTCACTCAACAATTCATAAAGATACTGCAGCTCCCCTAAAATTCCGTCATCCTCATCCGGAATATAGTCGTCCGGAAGAACATTATCGGAATCACCGGCTCCTCCATTCCCTGTCAGTTGATCCAGCAGCTCCTTTGCCCGGCGAATGTTAGACTGTATGCGGCTTTTTGCGCGATCTGCCGAACGGCTTCCCAAATCCAGTTCGGTATTAGCCAAAATTTCATCTATCTGATCCAATTGTTTTTTTGCTTTTTCGTCATAATCCTCCCGTTTGATTCTCCGATCGTCTTTCTTATCCCGAGTGATATCCCGAATACTTTTTATAATCTCGTCCACCCGATCCAGATTGCCAATCGAGTCATCGGTCGTTCCCCGAATACTTTGTGTCATAGCATCGGTAGTATCTGCGATCCGATCCACCTGCTCACCCATCTGATCCAGGGCATCCTGATTATACTGAATCGTTAAAAGGGGTTCTAATTGTCCGGCAATTCCACCCACATCCTTGCGGCCGGTTATTATTCCGGAATTCTCACAGAGCATCAGCAAACCGCTCTGGCGGCCAGCGATCCCGCCAATATTATAGCCCGTATGCTCATAGCCGATAGAAGCCGAATTCAGGCAGTTTTGAATGCTTCCCGTAGAAAGGCCAGCAATCCCTCCTACATCATTGACCTTTTCAATGACAATGGTCGTCAGAAGGCTTTCCCGATCCATAGAATCTACGGATATACTGTTTTTGCTCCCATTTTCCTCATCAATACCTTCGGAAGCCGCATTGATTGCCCCTTCATTGGATGAATTTAGAATTGTACCGGCATTCTCCCCCGCAATTCCGCCAATTTTCCGGTTTCCTGTCAAATCGGCCTGATTGAGACAGCTTTCAATCACTCCCGTCTCTTCATTGATACCGGCAATTCCTCCCAGATTTTCCAATGCCTCTCCGGTTCCGGAAAAGCTGCAGTTTCGGATGATTCCTTTGTTCGTCCCGGCGATTCCTCCAATCCGTTTCCGGCTTCCCTCTGACAGGAGTTCTCCATTTACATTAAGATTCTGTACCACAGCTTCTTCTTCCAGGTAGCGGAACAATCCCAGATTAGAGCCGGACTGAAGAAGAGACATTCCACTGATAGTATGGCCATTGCCTTCAAAAGTTCCGCAAAATACCGGAATTGGCGAAAAAGTCTCTCCCAGTAAATCCAAATCTGCTTCCAGACTAACAATTTTTCCCTCCGAATAGCTTTCACAAATGCATACCCTGGCCAGCTCACGGAGGTCCTCGGCAGTCCGGATCTCAATCACTGCCGGCTCTGCCAACGCGTCAAAAGGAAAGAGCGGCATTGATGAAATCCCCATAATCACAGCCATGGCCAGTGCTGTTTTTTTAATTATTCTCTTCATTTTCAGCACCTCCTTTTCCCTGGGATATCACTGGCGCAGACATTTGCCCATTCTCCTCTCCTCTGTTCTCGTCGGCCTTTATGAGTTCCTCATTTGGCTCTGGCTTTTTGGTTGCCGTTTCCTCCTGCTTTACCGCTCCCCGGTTAAATTCTGTGCGATCAATTAGCCAGTCAAACACCAGTAAAATCTGTGGCAACACGGTCATCACCAGAATGATAGATACCAGCGTCCCGGCTCCCAAAGCCTTGCCAAGAGAAGCAATGATGGCATTGGAAGTGAGCCTTCCCACAGCAAAGCCGGCACAAGTCAAAATAGTCCCTGAGGTGGCAACTGTAGGAAATGCCTGATTTAACGCTTCTATCACCACCTGCCGGCGATTGGCCATCTGTTTGCGCAAATCCATATAACGGCTGGTGATCACGATAGCATAATCGATGGTAGCACCCATCTGAATTGCACTGACAATCAGATAGCTGAGAAAAAACATAGTACTGCCCTTTAACGGCGGAATCGAAAAATTGATCCAGATGCTGCTCTGGATAGTAAGTACCAGCATGATAGGCAGGCCTGCTGACTGGAATGTGAACAAAAGAATAATTCCTACAAAAAGCGCTGTCAAAACACTGATCTTTACATTATCTGTCCGGAAGGATTTACTCAGGTCATAATCACTGGTGGAATCTCCCACCACATAAGCCTCGTCATAATAATGTTTGGCAATGTCACGGATCTGATCAATGATCTGAAACGTCTCTTCTCCCTCGATAGGCCCAGTCATGGTAAATACAATTCGGGAATAATGCTCTCCCTCCAGCTGCTTTCTGGCATTGCTGAGCGCTTCATGGAGGTCATCCACATCCTCGGACAGATCCTCATCCAAATCGATGGCGCCTTTTTCCTTTTGATCGTAGATAAAATCCACCATATCAATAATCGGAATCCGGTATTCATCGAGATTTTTCATAAAAGCGCCGTATTGCTCCCGATCAATGGCATAAAACTGATACAAAAGACGCACCAAATCCAGATCTACATCAGAAACCTCGGCAAACTCCCGCGGTTTCAATTCATTGACCAATATGTATTTTCCATCATCATCTACCTCAATATTGCTGAGGCCAAGAACCGTATCCACCCGATCGATTTGTTCCAGGCTTTCAATGATCCGGGCTTCCTTCTGATAGTCCCCTTTAGGCACCACCAGCGCCATTGTATTGGTCACCTCAAAAGTTTTTTCAATCCTTACCCGGGAAGTCATATATTCATTCATCTTATCCGCTTCGATGGAGCTGTGATCATAGACATACTCACAGCGGTTAGAAAGAATACACCCGCCGATCATTACTGCCACAAAAACAGGCAGCACCAGATACCGGGTCTTCACTACCAACTGACCCCAGAGGCGAATCGATGGTACAAAACTGCGATGCACTGTTTTTTCTATCCATTTGGAAGACATCACAATCATCGCCGGCATCAAAAAGAAGACTGTAATCAGGCTGAAAACAATCGCTTTTGTCAATACGCGGCCCAGATCCATCCCAATGCCAAACTGCATCAGCATCAGAGCAATCATACCGGATACAGTAGTCAGGCTGCTAGAGGAAATCTCCGGAATTGCCTTGCTGAGCGCTACCGTTACCGCCTCTATGGTTTCCTTTGTCTCATGTTCTTCCATAAAACGATGAAACAGGATAATCGCATAATCAATGGAAAGTGCCAGCTGAAGCACAGCCGCCACTGCATTGGTCACAAAAGAAATCTCGCCAAACCAGAAATTAGTCCCGGTATTCAATACGATTGCCACAATAAAGGTCATCATAAAAATGACGATTTCCATATAAGTCCCGGAGGTAAAAAGCAGTACCAAAAGAATGATGGCCGCCGCCACTGCCAGAATTCCCTTCATGTCCTCTTTCAGTGCAGCACTGTCATCCTTATCCACTGTTGTGTAAAAAAACACCTGATAATCCTTTAGGTGTTCACGCACATTGGCTATCGCTCTCTGCGATAGCTCGGTATCCTCTTCCTCCTCAAAGGTAAGGGTATAGAGTGCACAGGCATCCTTATAATAATCAGTAATTTCCTGATCCTCATAAGTGTCATCCGCTTTTTCCCAGTCAAAAAAGCTGACGGAAGAGATTCCCCGGATTTCCTCCAACGCCTTCGCTTCCGCCAACGCTTTCTCATATGTAATATTTGTCACCAGGATTTTGGCAGAGCCAAAGGTAGTAAACTCCTCCTCCATGATATCCAGTCCCTGCCTGGTCTCAGTGGTATCCGGCAGATAATCCGTCAGTTCCGTATTTACCTTAGCCCGGTTTAAGGTTGTCAGGCAATAAATACATGCAATTGCAAACAGAACGACAAAAGCATTTCGTTTATTCACCACGAACGTCGCCAGCTGCATCATGAAATTATTGCGGTCAATCTTATGTCCCATATTGCTTATTTCTGCTCCTTCCGCGTTCAATATGCTATATCATACTTCCTAAATAAAAAATGATCAATCCTTTTTGATAAGGCTTTGGTTCTTTTTCGTTTCCTGAACAGTGATTCTATTTATTTTAAATACAAGGAAGAGGATGCTGCAAAATAAGGCCCCCATCATTTCTCTATCCTGTGTTCGGGCGGTTCACGTACACACAGTCTGCTCTTAACGGACAAAGTCCGTCAATATCAAACAGAATGTTCGTGAACAGCCGGACACTGGATAAGAGAAATGACGGGGGCCTTATTTTGCAGCATCCTCTTCCCTTATTTTATACAGGCTTGTTTTTACCTACCAGCAAAGCACGGTTCCCACTTTATCAGTCTCTGCTTTATCAAATACAATCACATTTCCGTAACCTAGACATCCATCCGCTTCCTCCAGATCTGTGGGAGAATTCACCTCCTGATGACAGATAATCACCACATATTCTTTGTCATCTGCCAGGATTTTTAATCCTTCAGCCATAAAATCTGGATAATAAATTCCCTTCAAAGCTGATTTTACCGGCAGCTTTTTCACCCGACATTCCGGCAGCTTTCCGGCTTCACCAGTCTGTATTACAGTCAGAAGAGAAGTAAAGCCCTCTCCTTTTATAGTTACCCGTATTTTTTGCCGTGTTTCCTGTTGATTATAGTGGCGGGCGATTTTGCCAGGAAGTATTTCTGCCTGCGCTTCCGGTGTCAGAAAGAAGAATCTGGCCTGGGCTTTTTCCCCGATAAAATCAGCCGTCTGCACGGCTCCAGTTCCGATAGTTTCTCCATAACCTGTATTTTTCTCTTCCTTATGTCCGCTCCGGTGAATCGTTGGATCCGGGCTGCCGGCTGCCTCCAATCCCGGAAGCTTTATTTCCTCTACCGGATGATACTCACTCAGCTTTACCTGTCCCTTCTCGCTGAGATTCCAGTATTGCTGATAGCTATGGAGATCTCCGCTGTACAATTCATCCATAATCACATATAGATCCGGCTTAATCCAGACAATTTTCCGGTTTACAAAAACACCGCCCGGTAAATCCAGATACCCCAGATGCCCGCCCTGGACAAACTCATATCCGCCAGCAAATTTGTGAAGCTGCTTGACCGGCTGGCATAGTTTGCTGCATTCCCAGGAATCCTTACAAACCGTAAAGTATTTTCCATCCACAGTAATCGTATTGTGAGCTTCCGGATTCTTAAAATCAAACCGGCCTTTATCCATTGCATAGGTGCATCGTCCGGAATCGGTCAGTACGTCCTCTCCCCGGACCACCAAATCCACATGCAGCTTATCCGAATGTCCATGTCCGGCGCCCATAGTCCCACAGTGGAAATGTAGCACATTGGAATCTTTATCCCAACCGCTTCGCAAATAATAATTTCCGGAATCGGTCAGCGCCGCCGATAAAAATTCCGGCTTCACAGCTTTTATGGCCTCATATTCTTTTGCCTCTGCCACTCCGATATCCCAGACACTTTCATAATCCAGCACGGATCGTCCTCCGGATTTGAGTACCGGATCCTGAAACAGCCAGGCGGCGACGCTCAGATAATCACGAAGATCCATGTCATCGCTGTCTCCCATCATAAATTCCCGTCCATCCGGTTTCTGCCATGCCAGATCGACATAAGCCATCCTCCTTACTGCCTGCTGAAAAGAATCCGATACCGGAATCCGATTGCGGTATGCCAAAATCAGTACGTCTTCAAAACAATGGAAGACTTCGTTGTGATACATAGGAGACTGCTCCCACTGTACTCCATCTCCCAAAATCTGCATTTTGGCCTGGATTTCCAGATGTTCCATAGCAATGGATGTATATCGGTTTCGTCTTTCCTCATCCGGCATGGCAATCCCGATCTCAAATAGGCCATGGTTTTCCAGTACTCCCCAATTGCTGATATAGCGATAAGGGGAATGCATTTCTATAATGTATTCTGCATGCTCCACCAGGCTGTGATAAAAATCATTGATCACCTCATCTGTGATCAGCGGGCTTTCCACAAAATATCGGATAGCCTTTGTCCAGTATTCTCCCCGGAATCCTGCCTCTAATATCCGCCAGGCTGTCTTTTCTGTCTCTGGTGTCCGTTTTATTCGTTTCATCCAATCCGTTAAAAGCCGCAGGAAATGATGAACATATGTTTCGTCCTTTGTCAGCCAATACGCCTGCCCCAGGCAAATAAAAAAACGATGACGATTAAACTGATAGCTGAATTCCGGATCACTGTCCGGGCGATACTCCCAATCCACCAGGCCTTCCGGCTCAAAGCAGACCGGCTCCCAGGTCTGCTCCAGATCATGCGGCAAATCAAACAAAAATTCATTTCTGCACACTGCTGATGCCATTTTTATAATATGTTCGCAATCTTCCGGCCAATGTTCCCAGCAGTACTCAGCTGCTTTTTCCGGATCCTTTACAAAAAAGTATTCTTTTCCTCTCGCAAAAAATTCCTGTTTTGTCATCTTACTCCTTTCACCGCCGTCATGCTTTACCAATATACTTGCCAATCCTTATGTAATCTGGTTAATGCTTCCATGTAGAAATAATCCCCCCAGATATTACACTCATCCACTCCATAATGATTGCAGGTATTAAAAGGCGAATGATTGGAGTAGGTACTGTGAAGCACCAGTCCATTGGAAACCTTTGCATTTTTTACAGCATAAGAATCCACCAGTGATTTCATTAACCTTCCGGCCATTCCCCGATAATAATCCGCCGGCGCTTCATCCAGATACTTAGCCATCTCCAGCATTCCACAGGCAGCAATCGCCGCCGAAGAAGAATCCTTCGGCTGTTCATCCCCGTCTCCGAATTCCAAATCCCAGAAAGGCACCAGATCCTCCGGCAGATGGCTCAGGAAATAATCGGTAACCCCCTCAAATACCGGAATATATTCCTGGCGCTTTGTGTACCGGTAGCCGATGGCCGTACCGTACACGCCCCATGCCTGCCCTCTGGCCCAGGCCGAACCATCCCGATATCCCTGGCAAGTAGCCCCATGATCTGGCTTCCCCGTTTCCCGGTCGAAGAAAAAAGTATGCCAGGTGGAAAAATCATCTCGAATTACATTTGCCAGCGCCGTATGGATATGTTTCTCGGCCACAGCCCGGTATCGCTCCTCTCCTGTTTCCTCAAATGCCCAGTAGAGAAGCGGTAAATTCAACAGGCAATCGATAATCAGGCGGTAATTATCCGGTGCTCCCAGTTTCCCCCACGCCTGAATAAATTCTCCTTTTTCATGAAAACGCCCGGCCAGCTCTCTGGCTGCCATCAAGGCGGCCTTACGTCCCGCCTCGCTTCCTGTCAGTTTATATCCCGCCACGCAGGAAGGCGAATATAAAAAACCCAGGTCATGAGTTTCCACATCCTGTTTTCTTTTAATCCGGTCCAGAAAGCTATCCATTTGTACCTGTCCTGCCTGTAAAAGCTCCTTTTTTCCTGTATGCTCGTAAGCCAGCCACACCTCTCCTGTCCAGAATCCTGTGGTCCAGTCCAGGTTTTCTGTAGCAGGATAAAAGCCATTTTCACTGTAAGCTCTGGGAAAACGGTCAGTAAATACAGGCAGATTCTGAAGCACCAGATTCGATGCCAAATCCAGTGCCTGCTCCACCTCTTCAGAAGAAAGCCTTGGTTTATCCATCAGTTTTTGTTGTGTAATCCAACTCATAAAATCACCTCATTCCATCCGATATCCCGTATTCTCTTATCCCTTTACTCCGGAAGCTGCCACTCCTTCCACAAAGTATTTTTGCAGCGACAAGAATACAATCAATACCGGGATCAGACTCAGCACCGAAGCCGCCATAATTAATCCATATTCCGATCCAAACTGGCTGATAAACATCCTCAACCCCAGCTGTAAGGTCTTCTTCGATTCTGTTGTCAGATAAATTAACGGCCCCAAAAAGTCATTCCAGGTATTCACAAACGTAAAAATTGTCAGTGTGGACAGGGACGGCTTTGACAACGGCAGCATGATTCGATACCAGATCTGATATTCCGTCATTCCGTCAATTCTGGCCGCCTCGCACAGCTCCGTGGGAATCCCTTCATAAAACTGCTTCATCATAAATACCCCAAAGGCTGAAAACGCCTGCAGAAAGATAATTGCCAAATGGGTATCGGCCAGTCCCATAGACCGCATCATCATAAACTGCGGCACCATATATACCTGCCACGGCACAGCAATCGTGGCGATATAGGCCAGAAACAGCAAATCCCTGCCTTTAAACTCCAGCTTGGCAAAGGCATAGGCAGCAAAGCTGCTGGTAAGGAGCTGCAAAAAGGTCACAATTAAAGTCAGCTTCACCGTATTCAGCACAAATGTCATCAATGGTATCTTGCTCCAGATATCGATATAATTCTGCCACCGGGGATTTTTTGGTATCCACTCAATCGGAAAAATAAATACGTCTTTGTCCAGCTTAAAAGATGCTGAAAGCATCCACGCAAAAGGCACCAGCATCACCAGAGCCAGGGCGATCAGCACCACGTAGAGAACCACCCGCAGGACTCTTGTTTTTGTATTTGTAATCTTCATTTATGGCTCCTCTCTAATTGGCATATTTCTTTTCTCCACGGAACTGGACCAAAGTAATGGCCAGTACCATGAGAAACAGCACCATCGCACAGGCACTTGCATATCCGAGATTCCAGTTGCGGAATGCTTCCTCATAGATGTGGTATACCAGTACAATAGCTGACTCGTTCAGCACTCCCGTATTGCCGCCGGCCAGCATGTAAACGATGTCATAGACCTTGAAACAGTTGATGGTAAGTATGATAGTCACAAAAAAGGTGGTCGGCCTTAGCTGAGGCAGGGTAATATACCAGAAACGCTGCCAGGTATTAGCGCCGTCCAGCCCACAGGCTTCATAGAGTTCTCCATTGATTCCCTGCAGGCCTGCCAGGTAAATGACCATATAATAGCCCATATTTTTCCAGACCGAGAACATCACCACGGTAAACATTACCCAGTTTTTATCCGCCGACCATTTAGGCAGGCTTTTTGACGCAACGCCCAGATGATAGAGAATCATGTTGACCGGCCCGCTTTTGGCCGGAGAAAAAAGCATGTTCCAGACAGCTGCCACTGCCACTAAAGATGCCACGTAAGGGAAGAAGCTGACAGTCCTAAAAAAGTTTCGCCCTTTAATCTTCTGGTTTAAAAGTACAGCTAAAGCCAGGGCGGCTGCCAGCGTAAAGGGGACTGTGGCAACACAGTAAACAATTGTGTTGCGCAGGGCGGCCAGAAACCGTTTGTTACCGAACATCATGGCGAAATTATTCAGTCCCGCGAATTCCATGGCATTATTGCCGTCCCATTTTATGAATGCCAGCACAAATGCAAAAATCACCGGCCCCAAGGTAAATATCGCAAATCCGATAAAATTAGGCGCAATAAAAGAATATGCTACCATATCCCGTTTTGTCTGACGGCTGAACCGCTCACCGGTCTTGGCCTGACGGATCTTATCCCTTGTCCGCTCCAACTGCCTTCCCAGCCTCAGCCTCTTTTTTTCATCTGTTTCTGCCTCAGCCAGCCTTTGAAGCTCAGCCAGACGTGGCTCTAACACAGACAGCTTTTTCTGAACCACATCCGGATCGATTAACTTTGTTTTTCCCATAATCTTTACCTCGTTCTTTCTTTAAATAATAAAGGGGATGTTGCAAAATGGCAAATGACTTATTTTGCAACACTCCCCTTTTTGCGAGTTACTGGGCGAGAATGGCACCCACCTTCTCATTCATGTCCGCAATCCCCTCATCAATGGTAGAATTGCCGGTCATGATATTGTCATGAGCCTCATTTAACACGATTTCGATCTCCGAGCTTTTGTTGCTCACCGGCATTTCGAGATAAAGGCTGGCCGTCTGCAGCGCTTCCGTGCTGTCTGCATCCTCCGGAAAGCCTTCCATAGCGGAAATCATTCCGGCAATATCATCATTCATCAGAGCCGGAATATTTCCGGTTGCTGCCAGAATCTCTGCCCCTTCTTCGCCGCAGACAAATTTCACAAACTTCCAGGCATCCTCTTTATGCGGGGCATTGGCAGGAATCGAAAGAGCTGTGATGGTAGCCAGGGTAGAACCTGGTTCCACCCCCTCTGCATGAGGATATTTTGCGATACCCCAGTTGGCGCAGTCCGTATATTCGCCAGATTTGATCTTCTCAATCATGGTGGAAATAAACCAGGTTCCCATGTTCATCATAGCTACATTACCCTGAGAAAATGCCCCGGAATAATGCAGGCTGGAGGTCTTTAATGTAGCATAGTCCTGGCATACGCCATCTTCCTGTTCTGCCAGCACCATCTCATAATAAGGCTTTAAAAAATCATATGTGCCGTCCAGAATCGTATTCTTGCCATCCAGAATGCCGAAAAGCTGTACCGCACTTCTCCAGGTATGATAATGGGCGCCGTAGACTTCTTGTCCCGGAGTATCCACAGTCAATTGTCTGGCTAATGCATCATAATCTTCAAACGTCATGTCATTGTTGGGATAAGCCACTCCTGCTGCGTCAAAAACATCCTTATTATAATAAACCACCCAGAAGTCACTTCTGAAAGGCAGCTCATACAATTTACCATCTACCTGAATCTGATCCGTCAGTCCTTTAAAGGCGCCCAAATCCACCCCGTCTGCTGCGATATACTCATCCAATGGCTCCAGGACCCCCTTATTCACCAGGGTAGTATAGCCAGGTACATCCTTGATCGTGACGATATCAAAGTCGGAGCCGGAACCAGTAAGCTGAGTTCCCAACACCGTTTGATAATCAGAGCTTCCCAAATCTACCATCTCAATCTTCAGATCCGGATTTTGCTTTTCAAATTCTTCAATCAATGGTTGATAGTAGGCAGTCAGATCCTTATCCCAGATAGACCACTTCATAACTGTTTGTCCTTCTGCTGCTGCCACGGTTTCCGCTGCTGTAGTTGATCCATTATCTCCGCCGGCGGCCGCTGTGGTCGCTGTTCCACTGTCCGTGTTGCCACCTTTGCCACAAGCAACCAGGCTGCCTGCCATAGCTGCTGCCATCATCAGACTAATTAAACATTTTTTCTTCATCCCTTTTCCTCCTTGTTATGTGCTCTTATTTGTGCACCTTTTTGTTATGCTATTATTATAAAATGACTTTATCAATCTCTGAATGGAATTTTTACCAGAAATACTATCTTTTCTTCCTGTTTTTTTCCTATTATCACAAAAATTGTCTAAAAAGATGTAATTTTTCACTATAACCAGTAATTTTTAACGATTGTATTCATTTGACAAACATCTGGTAAACGCCTATGATTATGAAAAGAAAAGGGGGGACTTTCTATGTCAAGGCGCATCTTGCCCAAAACAATCCGCAGCAAAATTCTCCTTAGTACGGCGGCCGTCACTGCTGTGATTACCGTACTCACCGTTACCGTGTGCTATTCTCTTTTTCAGTCATTTCTAAAAAGGAATCAGCTCCGGTCAACAGAATACAGCCTTCAGATTCTTTCCGGCAGCGTGGGTTCTGCCATGGAAGGAATTTTAAATTTCAACCACTGGTGCTGTTCCAATATGGATATTGGCAGATATCTGGAAGCTTTCCGCAACCAGGAGCAAATGCCTTCGATTGCTTCTGAAAATTCTTCGCTGAGAATTACTGCTTTAAATGCCTATGAGCGACTACGGGAGGAGTATCGCAATACCTATTCTCATGAGTATTTGACCAAAGTGATTGTAAGCCCTTTGAACCGGCGTAATTACCTGCAGATTTCCGATACCTCCTCTGCCAGTACTTCTCAGGCTGTAGATCGCTTTTGGCACGCTGATATTTTTCAATCCCTTCTGGAGGCTGATGACTATGAATGGCAGCTTCTTTTAGATCCGCTGAACCAGACGGGAGGACTGCTAATAATTCCGATTCTGCGTCCCATTTTCAGTCCCTACGGCTCTCAGGTGGTAGGGTGGTGTTATCTGTCTATTACAGAACGTATATTTCTGGATTTTTTGGAAGTCTTTCCCCTGGAGGAGGATGCCCGGATCTATATTCATATGGGAAAACATACCTACTGCCAGAAAGAAGGGCATTTGCAAGAGGAATTCCCCGAATACCGGATTCTTTCCGACATTAGTCAACAGACATTTAATCAGGAAAGCCACGCCTTCCTCGTAGAGCTTGCCGACGGCAGCCGACGGACTATGATTACCTGTCCGTTAGGTCCTAACGGCTGGTCTGTATCACAGATTCTGTCAGAAAAGGCTTATCAGGCTCAAAGTCATGCCTATCTGCTGCTAATTGCCGGTATTGTACTCATCCTCTGCCTGATCGGACTCACGCTTTACGTTTTACTAGAACGGATGATCAACCGTCCGGTACAAAAAATCCTCGAAAAAATAGCTGCTATCTCCCAGGGGGACTTTTCCAGAGAACCCGCGATTGAATGGCAGGATGAAATGGGGCTTATCGGACAGGGAATTAATAATATGTCGGAAAATGTGGTCTCTCTGATGGAAAGGCGAATCGAAGATGAAAAACAGAAAAAAGATCTGGAATATCAGATCCTCCAAAGCCAAATCAATCCTCATTTTCTCTACAATACCTTAAATTCTATCAAATGGATGGCGACTATTCAAAATGCGGCCGGCATCGCCGAGATGACCACGGCTCTGGCCAGGCTGATGAAAAACGTATCCAAAGGTACTACGGCGCTGATTTCTTTAAAAGAAGAGCTGGATTTGGTAAAGGATTATTTCCTGATTCAGCAGTATCGTTATGGGGGGAATATTACTATCGAATATCAAATCACCGATCCCCTGTTATACCAATGCCGGATTCATCGTTTTACCTTACAGCCGATCATTGAAAATGCTATGTTCCATGGGATTGAACCGAAGGGCTGCGCCGGAAAAATTGTCATCCGGGCAGAAGAACATGCTATGGCAGATTGCCGCCATGCCCTTATCATTTCCGTTACCGACAATGGGATTGGCATGTCCCGGGAAACGATCCGGCAGGTGATGGCCGGAGATGCCAAATCTTCGGCAGATTTTTTCCGTCATGTGGGAATCAGCAATGTAAATAAAAGGATTCAATATGATTTTGGCAGTGATTACGGAATAACCATTGACAGCAGTCCTGGCGAATATACGACCATGCGAATCACACTGCCCTACCAATTATTATAATTATTTTCCATACTAAGGAGGCCGTAATGATAAAATTACTGATTGCAGATGATGAACCCCTGGTACAAATCGGTATCAAATCTATGCTAAACTGGGCGGATTTTGGGATTGAAGTGTGCGGCACAGCCATGAATGGCCAGGCCGCCCTGACAATGATTCGGGAATACTCGCCAGAGCTGGTCATCACTGATATAAAAATGCCTCTCATGAATGGCCTGGAACTTGCCCGCACCTGCCGGGAAGAGATGGGATCGATTCCTCTGTTTCTTATCCTCACCAGCTATGAGGAATTTCCGCTAATCAAAGAGGCCCTCTCTTACCAGGTAGTAGACTACCTGATCAAGCTGGAACTGGATGAGGAGCATTTAAGTGAAGCCATCCGCCGGGCCCTGGAGCGGCTTGAAGAGCTGCGGGCCAGCAAAGCTTACAAGCAGGCAGCCGGACGCCCCATGCTTCAAAGCTATTATGATAAATTTTTTATGCGGCTTTTACATAATCTGTTTGACAGCCGGGAACAGTTTGAAATTCAGGTCCGGGATCTGCGTCTTGATTTCTCTGCCAGCTGTTATCTGGCCTCTCACGGAGAAATCCACAGTGATATTGCGCGGCAAATGGACTTTTCCAAACAGATGAATCTGTACTCCAGCAGCCTACAGATGATTCGGGAGATCCTGGGAAAACATCTCCCCTGCCATGTGATTTCCCTGGATAAAATTCACTTTGCTGTCATCTATCTTTTTCCGGATACCACACATATGAATCCGGGGGATATTCGCAACGCCTGGGAAAACACCTGCTCGATGGTACATAACTACTTTAATGTCTGGCTCTCCGTCGGAATCGGAAACATGGTGGATGATCCCATGAAAATCAGCGCTTCCTACCAGGAAGCCCGCCAAGCTTTCAATCTGGCCGGCCGCCAGACGCCAATCCTTTTCTTCTCCCGTACCGGCAACGATACCTGCCGCAATGCGTTTAACATTGCCGTCTTTAAAAACGCTCTGACCCAGGCCTTTGAAGAATTTGACACGGATGTGCTGCAAAACACCCTGACCGAGATTGCTGAGCTTTTTCTTGCTTATCCCCAACGCTTTTTACAAGCGGTGGACGGCACTTGCAATATTCTCTATCTTGCACTATCCCTGCTGCCGGACGGTGAGGAAACCTTGCAGGAAATCTTCGCTGCCTATCCGGATGGTTACCGCTCCCTTTATAAACAGGAGGATGTGGTTCATGTAGTTCAATGGCTCAATACCCTGCGGGATGGCCTGTGCCGCGTGTTGAAAAACAAACGAAAGACATACAAAGATCATGTGATCTCCAGTGTCCAAAAATATATCAACAGCCATTTGGAGGATCGGCTTACTTTGAATGAAGTGGCAGCCGTATTTGGCTTAAGTCCCAACTATTTAAGTGCCTTGTTTAAAAAGAGCTGTGGAATCGGTTTTTCTGAATATATCACTCAGAAAAAGATCTCCTTCGCTAAAACACTGCTTTTGGAGGAGGGATTAAAGGTTTATGAGGTGGCTAACCGTTTGGGGTTTGAGAGCGCCTTTTATTTCAGTAAGGTATTCAAAAAGGTGGAAGGAATGTCGCCAAGGGATTTTATTCAGGCCCGGCTTGGCCCGGATGTCAGATAAAATAAAAGATACGGAAAATAAAAAGGATGAGGGTGACCTATTTTGCAACACCCTCATCCTTTTTCATAATTTCTTTCTCAACCCTTATACCCAAAATTCGGCAGATCCTTCCACCGTTTCCGGAAATAATGCGCCGCCATTTTCGGACGCCGATCCCTGGTCAGCAGCCCCTTCTTGTTGCCATCCGCCCGCATACATCCCTGAATGGTAGCGAAATCCGCAAAATTCCACACATGCTCTCCGATAAAAAACTGCCGCTTGTCAAACTCGGCGTTTTGCCGGGCATAAAATTCCACCTGATATTCCTCACTGAACATCTCCGCCACGCATTCATGGATTCCGGCAATCGCGTCAGCTCCATATTCCGTGATCATCACAGGTTTTCGTTGTTTTTCCCAAAAATCAAGTTCCTGGTTCAGCCCATAGCAGGCAGCATCCAGATCTCCGGAGAGATTGTACCATCCGTAGTAGCGGTTTACGCATATTACATCCATTGTGCGGGTGACTAAGTCCTGTTCATAATTGTTCTGACAACAGACAAATGTCACCGGCCGATCAGCCGGATCTAGCTGATGGGTCAGCTCATACAGCGAATGCCAGTACTCATAAGCTGACTCCGGAAAGTGCTCCGTATCCGGTTCATTGCCCATAGACCACATTACGACACAGGGGTGATTTTTGTCACGGGCAATCAAATCCCGCAGTACTTGTTCATGATGCTCCCGGATAGAAAAGGTTTGATAAGGATCCTTCCCTTCCGCCGAGGCAATCCCTACTGCTGGTGTCTCATCAATGATCACAATCCCCTCCTGATCACAGAGATCGTACATTTCCTCCGCATAAGGATAATGACTGGTCCGGAAAGAATTTGCATTCAGCCAGTGGATCAGATTGACGTCTTTGACATTCAGGCAGCAATCCAGCCCACGCCCGTGAAACGCCGAATCTTCATGCTTGCCAAAACCTTTAAAGTAAAAAGGCTTCCCATTGATCAAGAATCTGGTTCCTTCTACTTTAACCGTACGGATACCGAATTTCTGTTCGTATCTGTCCTCCCCGCAGGTAATCACCGCGGTGTACAGATAGGGTTCTCCCGGCCACGGCCACCAGAGCCTGGCATTGGGAATTACCAGGCTCCCTTCTGCCTTATCCGCACTAGCCACCACATGGTGGTTGGCATCCAGTATTGTTAATTGGATCGGTGCATAATCTGCCTGTTCACCGCCGATCGCAATCGTATAACTCACGATTCCATCCGTACCGCGGATGTCTGATACCAGCGTAATATCCCTGATAAAAGTCTTTGGTGTGGTATACAGCCTTACCGGACGAGAAATTCCGGCATAATTAAAAAAATCAAAATTAGGCAGATTTTGAGGGCGCCGCCGCCTTTTAGCTGCCTCCACACTGGGAACTCCCGGATTATCTGAGCCAAAAAAGGCCGTATTGCTTTCATTTCCTACCGGAAGCGTACTATGGTTAACCCGGTTGTCCACCGCCACCACCAGCTCCAAGCGTTCTCCTGCTTCAGCCAGTCCTTCAAGTTCCAGTTCAAAAGGTAGAAAGCCTCCCTTATGCTCCTTCACCAGTATCCCGTTTAAATAGACTTTCGCCTGATGAGTCACTGCATCAAAACGCAGCACCGCCCGCTGGGACTGCCAGCACTTAGGTACACTCAGAGTCCGGCGGTAATATACCCAGCCATAATGCTCCCGATATGCCCGTTCATCCTTCTGATCATTATAAGATGCCGGCACGGCAATGATCTCCATATCCGAAAGCGCCGGGCAATGCACTCCCGGTTCTTTCTCATCTCCCAACTTAAATTCCCAAATTCCGGACAAATCAGAAACCATCCGTATTTCATTTTCTCTTGGATACAGCATACATTTCCTCCCTCTGCCACATTACATATTTATACAGATTGATTCTGTTGTAAAATTTATTTTACTATACCGGCAGCAGAAGAACCATGTATTTTCTAATGAAATAGCTGTAATTTATTCCTGCATTTTATTCTTTCCCAAAGACGCTTTAAGCCAGCCCTCCGCCTCCTGAAACCAGGCATCCTCCGGCCTGGTCAGCCGCACATACTGTACCTTTCCCAGCAGAATTTGTAAATATCTCCGTCCATCTATGGTTCCTTTTGGCAAAAGAAAATATTCCGCCTTGCCGCAACGCCTCAAATGCTCCTCCACACCGAATTTCCGGCAATAATATAATTCCTGCCGCAAGCTTCGGCGATATTCGGCCGGCACTTGCGCCCGCTCATTAACTACCAGCCCGGTCACGGTCTGACGGGTTTTCTGCGACAATACCCTCGTCTTTTTCCGGTTCAGCTCAAATCCCATCACATGAAGAAAGCTCTCCGCCTTCCTCCTTACCTCACAGACATCAAAATCTCCCGAAAAGGTGATATCATCGCAATACCTGCTATAAGAAATTTGTTGTTTGTCACACCATTTTACCATGAATTCATCAAACGGCTTCATTACCAGATTGGAAATCGTCGGCGAGGTCGGCGCTCCCTGAGGAAGATATTCTCCGTAACAACACAAGGCCGTAAGCAGGACACCCACGGCCGGAGGAAAGTATGATACGGGAAACGCCTGATGAAGAACCATTGCAAAAGTAATGCTTCCGAAAAAATCTTTGATATCGAGCTTCATCACCAATGGCTTCTTTACGTGTGCTTTTGCATTGCAGACTATCCCCGGGCATCTGCGGTATGCCGTAGCGCAATCTGCCACGGAAAGTCCCTCCAGCACATGATGAAGAATATTTTTTTGGACATATTTTAACAACGGATCCGGTACGAACAGGGTACGGGCTGTACCGTCCTTTTTAGGAATTGATTTTTTCTCATAATGCCTCTGTCCATGATTGCTCAGGGCATAAAGGCAACTCATCACCTTTTCTTTTGGCCAGTCATTTTCTCCCAACAGTTGAAAAGAAAGTATCATATCCTGACAATGTTTATTTGTACAATACCGCCACAGATCGGTTCTATCCATCACCTAAAAGCGCCCGCTTTCGTTCAATCATCTCCGTTACCCGGTCAATATATTGCTCTACGTTCTTGACAGTTTCCACCCGTTCAATCCGGTTTTCTCCCGGAATTATCCACTTGGTTGTAGTCCCGGCGCCACAGCCAATGATGGTTTGCTGCTCCTCCATAATCAAAATATTATAAATGCAGGCCTTCCCCGGCCTTGCATAACCCACATTCTCAAAATTCCCTGCCATATTTTTCTGGCGGTATAGATAATACGGCTCCAGCCCCATCCCACGGGCATAACGGGCCGTCATATCAATGATCTCCTGAGTTCCCACAATCTTATAATCCTTATAGGCATCCCGCATCGTATTCAGCCGCGCCGCCCGTTTGATCGCCAGCGAATGAACGGTCAGACTGTCCGGAGACAGCCCCTGCACCGCTTCCATCGTTCTCTGTACATCAGCCGCATCCTCCTCTGGCAGACCGACAATCAGATCCATATTGATATTGTCAAAACCCAGCTCCCGGGCCAGTAAAAACCGCTCCTGCACCGCTTCTACCGTATGCCGCCGTCCAATCAGGTCGAGCGTCTTCTGGTTCATCGTTTGCGGATTGACAGAAATCCGCGTGACCCCGTATTTTTTTAACACCATCAGCTTTTCCCTGGTAATACTGTCCGGCCTCCCGGCCTCCACAGTGAATTCCGCCGCCCCTGAGCAGTCAAAAGTGCTTGTCAGCTTTTCCATCAATTGTTCCAGGTGCTCTGCTGACAGCGCGGTTGGAGTGCCTCCTCCTACATAGATTGTGGACGGATACCGTCCGGCTCGTCCGGCCACATAATCCAGCTCCTGAAACAGCGCATCCAGATACTCCGGCACTCGTTTTGCCCATTTTTCAATCGGGTAAGAGGTAAACGAACAATATAGACAGGTAGTGGGGCAGAATGGAATCCCTACATAAAGGCTGTAGCCGGTTTTTTCGGGCAGCAACTTCAACAGCTCCCTCTCTCTTGCTGCAATTTCCACACATAGCCGGGCTTTCTCTTCACTGGTAAAGTACAGCTCCCTCATGTGTTTACGGATCGCCTCTTCCTGCATACCCTCGCCAAGCAGGGTGAGCGCAATCTTAGCCGGGCGGATACCGGTCAGGGAGCCCCAGGGAAGGCCGCGCCCTGTCAATGCCTTTAAAATCACATACAGACGCCGTTTGAGCTTATTCTTCGTCTCAGTCCGGTTATCGTAATTCACTGCAATCGGTTCATCAAAATGATCCAGCTCTTTCTGCTCCGCCGGAGTATTCCCCCAGATCAGATGAGAGTAATCACCCCAGAACACAACCTGCATCCGAAACCAGGAACGGCTTTCGTCCAAATCTCCGATCAGGCACAATTCCAGCCCTGGCAGCATTTCATGTACAAAAGCTCTTCCCGGGAAAAAGGCCATCAAAAGCTCCCGAATATCCTGTTCATATGCATTGTCATTTAATATTATTCCAATCATGGCATCCTGTCTTCCGTTTTTCTCTCTTCAAACTATCTGATAAATTGACTGCTTGTGCAACTATCTCCTTCGATATACTGCTACCGGATTATATTTTTGCTCATGTCCGATGGTTGTCGCCTCTCCATGTCCCGGATAAACCATGGTATCCTCCGGAAGCAGCAACAGCTTTTCCTTGATAGAGCGGAGGATCGCCCCCATATCCCCAGTGGGCAGATCCGTCCGGCCAAGAGAATTGGCAAACAAAGTATCTCCACTGAGCAGCACTTGTTCCGATTCCACGTAGTAACACACGGAGCCGGCTGTGTGTCCTGGCGTTTCCAGCACCTTCCACTCAAAACCAATCAGGGAAAGCATATCCCCGTCTTTTACCAGCACATCTGCTTCTACACTCATCTGCTCCGACCCCATAGAACCACTTAAATTCAGCGAAGAATCCTGCAAAAGACGCTCCTCTTCTCGCCCCGCATAAACTTTGCAGGGAAACGCCCGGCAAATATCCTTTACTGCCAGAATGTGATCAAAATGTCCGTGCGTCAGAAGAATTGCTGCCGGCTTTACTGCCAGCTCCCGGCATTTATTCAATATATAGGCGGCATTATCTGCCGGATCCACCACGACGGCTTCCCGCGTACTTTGATGATATATCAGATAACAATTGGTACTGACTTCTCCCAGAATCATAGCCTGAATCCGAAATTCACTCATCTTTTTTCTCCTTTTCATTCCTTGGTAGATAAGAGAAAAGCGCTGGCTGCGCTCCCCTCATCACCCGGCGGTCCGCTCTATATCCAGCACTCCCTCTACCTGTCTTATCTTATCTGTCAAACGGTTCAGCTCCTCCTTGCCATGAATGTCAAAGGTCATGATAATCGTAGCTTTCCCCTGCTTGCTGGTACGTACATTAATCGAAGTAATATCAATCTGCTTTTCCGTAAACACTTTGGAAATATCTACAAAAATACCGATTCGGTTGTTGGCATAAATCTGGATTTCCGTAGAATACCGTTCTTTGTTACCGTCTTCCCCCTCCGCCTGTTGCCATTCCGCATCAATCAATCTCACGCGTTCATCCTCAGGCAAATTGATCACGTTGATGCAGTCTGTCCTGTGAATGGAAACTCCTCGTCCCCGCGTGACAAAGCCGACTATCTCATCTCCCGGCACCGGGCTGCAGCATCGGGAAAATCTTACGGCTACGTCATGAATCCCTTTTACCACAATTCCATTTGACTTCTTGGAAATCGGCACTTTGGTGTTGATATCACTGAGCCCGTCTAAAATATTTTTATCGGTAACCTCATTTTTGAGCTTTTTGTTCCGCTCCTCGAGCATTTTGTTGATAACCTGGCCTTCCTTAAGACCACCATGGCCAATGGAAGCCAGCACAGAATCCCAGTCCTTAAAGGCATACCGGGCCATGACCTTTTCCTGGAATTCCGGTTTGTTAAGCTCCGGAAATACAATCCCTTTTGCCCGGCAATAACGGTCGATCATCTCCTTGCCCTTTAAAATATTATCCTCTTTCAGCTCAGTCTTAAACCATTGATTAATCTTATTCCGGGCCTGAGTACTCTTTACCAGAGTCAGCCAGTCCCGGCTGGGGCCCTTGGAATTCTGTGAGGTAATAACTTCGATCTGATCCCCGTTTTGAATCAGATAGTCGATATTGACCAGCTTGCCATTTACCCGGGCTCCCACCATTTTGTTTCCCACAGCACTGTGAATCGCATAGGCAAAATCAATCGGGGTCGAACCGCTGGGCAGATTCTTGACATCTCCCGAAGGAGTAAAGCAATATACACTGTCGGAAAATAAATCCAAATCCCCCTTCACCAGGCTTAAAAACTCCCGGGAGTCATCCGTATCCCGCTGCCATTCCAAAATCTGGCGCAGCCAGCTCATCTTGGCTTCCTCGTCACCGGCGGCAATCTTGCCGCTTCCGCTCTCTTTATATTTCCAGTGGGCGGCAATGCCATACTCTGCTGTCCGATGCATCTCATAAGTACGGATCTGAATTTCAAATGGCTGTCCGGTGCTGCCAATCAAGGTAGTGTGCAGCGACTGGTACATATTGGGCTTCGGCATGGCAATATAATCCTTGAAACGTCCCGGTATCGGCTTATAAAGTTCGTGGATCACTCCGAGTGCCGCATAGCAGTCCTTGACCGTCTCTACGATAATCCGCACGGCAAAGAGATCGTAAATCTGGTCAATCGTCTTATCCTGATTGACCATCTTTTTATAGATACTGAAAAAATGCTTCACTCTTCCGTCCACAGTAGCCCGGATGTCCGCTTCCAACATATGATTTTTCACTTCATCGACAATATCCTGTACAAACTGCTCACGAGAATCCTTGCGCAGATTCACCTTCTCTACCAGATCGGCATAAACCTCCGGCTTTAAAAACCGCAATGACAGATCATCCAGCTCCGTCTTAATCCGGGAAATACCCAGGCGATCCGCGATCGGTGCATAGATCTCCAACGTCTCCCGTGCCTTTTCCTTTTGCTTTTCCGGCTTCCAGAACTGTCCGGTCCGCATATTGTGCAGCCGGTCTGCCAGCTTAATAATAATCACCCGAATATCTCTGGCCATCGCCAGAAACATCTTCCGCAGATTTTCCGCCTGAATCTCCACCTTATCCTTATCCCAGGACAGCTGAGTCAATTTGGTAACTCCATCTACCAAAAAGGCTACCTCAGAGCCAAATTCACGGGTCATGTCCTCGAGTGTCATGACCGTATCCTCCACTACATCATGCAAAAGCCCGGAAGCGATAGTCTCTTTATCCATCTCCAGATCGGCCAGAATGATTGCCACGCAAAGCGGATGGATGATATAGGGTTCCCCTGATTTGCGTTTCTGTTCTTTATGGGCATCCCGTGCAATCCGGTATGCTTTTTCAATCATGGAAATATCATCCGAAGGATGATACTTCCGGATGGTGCGGATCAATTTCTGATATAATTCCTCCGGACTGGTAAAGTCCGCAGGATTTTCCAGCTCGATATTCATTTTTTTATCCGTATGTTCATTTGCCATAGAAAAAGCCACCTTCTCTAAGGATATTTGATATCTAATTATTATAATTATTTTTGTCGGAAAATGCAAGGGGGGATTCTGCTTCCCCTCTCCGCCGCAAGCTTGTCCCGCATTGGCTGGCGGGAAAGGTTATCCTTCCATCGCCTCCCGGGCCACCGCAAGCATCAGCTTGATCCGATTTTCCTGATTGACCCTGGTCGCTCCCGGATCGTAATCGATCGGCACAATATTGGCCTGCGGATACAGCTCCTTAATCCGGTGAATCATCCCTTTGCCGCAGACGTGCGTCGGCAGGCAGCCAAAAGGCTGCGTACACACGATGTTTTCATAGCCATGATTGACCAGTTCGATTATCTCTGCCGGCAAAAACCAGCCTTCTCCCATCCGGTTGCCCACCCCGATCAGTCCATCTACCAGAGGCTTCGTGGACTCATAACTGGAAAGCTGGGTAAATACCGGATATTTATCCACACATTCCATGAAAGCTTTCTCCACTTTTTTAAAATAATTCAGCAAAAATGTGGCCACTGCAAATTTGATACGGCTTCCGCCATATAATTTTACATCCTGAATACGGGCATCGACCTTGAACATCAGAAATCCTAACAGACCCGGAACCATTACCTCACAGTCCTGTTCCGCCAGGAATGCTTCCAGGCTGTTGTTGGCAAAGCTGGCGTACTTCACGTAGATCTCTCCCACGATCCCTACCTTTACCTTTGGCACCTTATGGATGGGAATCTTGGCAAAAGAGGCAATGATACGTTCGAAGTTCTGCTTCATAGCTTTTAACGCAAAGCCACGGGAATGCTGGAACTGTTCGGTAATCCGTCCCACCCATTTTTCAATCATCCGGTTGGCATCTCCTTTTTGAATCTCATATGCCTTTACCTGATTGCTGAGAAGCATCAGCAGATCGCCATAGATCACCCCGGCAATACATTTGCGGATGATCGGTAATGTCAGTGAAAAACCACTGTTGTACTCGACGCCGGAAAGATTGAAGGAAATCACCGGCACCTGATCATAGCCGGCCTTCTCCAGTGCCTTGCGAAGCAGATGGATATAATTGGAGGCACGGCAACCGCCTCCGGTCTGCATAATCAGAAGCGCTGTCTTATTCACATCATATTTGCCGCTTTCCAGGGCGTCCAAAAACTGTCCAATCACCAGGAGCGCGGGATAGCAGGTATCGTTGTGCACATACCGCAGTCCCAACTGTTTGATTTCCGGATTTGCCGTTTGCAAAAGCTCAATTTTGTAGCCCTCGTTAAGAAATACATATTTCATGATCTCAAAATGAATCGGAAGCATATCCGGCACCAAAATGGTATAATCCTTTTTCATCTCTTTCGTAAAAATGATTCTTCCGTTTTTTGCTCGCTTGATCTTTGCCATAGCTGTTTCTCTTTCTTATCCTTCTGTGTTTCCGTCTGACTGTTCTAACGCCGCCAGCAGACTCCGCAATCTCACCTTCACGGCTCCCAGGTTCGTGATCTCGTCAATCTTAATCTGCGTATAAATTTTGCCGCCCTTTTCAATAATACTACGGACCTCATCTGTCGTGATAGCATCCAACCCGCAGCCGAAGCTGACCAGCTGTACCAGCTCCATATCCTTTTGCGTACAAACATATTTCGCCGCCGCATAAAGCCGGGCATGATACATCCACTGATTGAGCACCCGCACCGGGAACCTCGACACCAGATGGCTTACACTGTCCTCGGAAATAACCGACACGCCAAAGCCGTTGATTAGCATATCAATTCCATGATTAATCTCCGGATCTACATGATAAGGCCGGCCGGCCAGCACGAGAATCTTTCGCCCTTCTTTTCGGGCCAGTGCGATAATCTGGGCCGCTTTCTGACGTATCTGCTCTAAGAAAAGATCACGCTCACGAAAAGCCAGCTCTGCTGCCCGTTTCACCTCTCCTGCATCAATATTTTCAAAATAACGGCCCAATAGCCCGGTCATCTTCCTCGGAAAAAATTTCTGCTTGTGAGGCCCTACATAATCGTTGATCAATACTGGCTTTTCTTCAAATTTCGTATTAGCGGCAATGACCTCCGGATAGTACGCCACCACCGGGCAGTTGTAATTATTATCTCCTAAACCCTCGTCAAAATTAAAGCTCATACAAGGGTAAAAAATGGCATCCACATGCTTTTCTTTCAAATATTGGATATGGCCATGCAGCATCTTGGCCGGAAAACATACAGTATCACTGGGAATCGAATGCTGCCCTGCAAGATACAGCTCTCTGTTGGAAAAGGGAGACACCTCCACGCCAAATCCCAGAGCAGTAAAAAATCTATGCCAAAACGGAACTAATTCATAAAAGTTCAGCCCCAGCGGCAGGCCAATCACTTCCCGTCTTGTCCCCCGCGCTGAGGTGTAACGAGCCAGCAGTTCCTGCTTATATTTATAAATATTGTGTTCGGAATCGGAAGAGCGCTTAGTAACCGGCCGCTCGCATTTATTTCCTGCTATGTATTTTCTGTTGCCGGAAAAGGTATTTACGCTCAGCAGGCAATTATTATTGCACAGGCCACAATTAATATTTTTAACTTCATGGACAAAGGATATCAGCTCTTTATGTGATAAGATTGAGCTCTTTTGCTCCTCTTGCGCATTTTCCCGCTCTGCCTTTTTCTTATGTTTTCCGGTTTCCATTGCATGAAGGGCACAGCCATAAGCCCCCATCAGCCCTGCTATCGCCGGGCGTACCACCGGAAAGCCTATCTCTCTTTCAAAGGCACGTAATACGGCATCGTTCAAAAAAGTTCCTCCCTGGACCACGATCCGTTTCCCCAACTCGTCCATACTGGAAGGCCGAATCACCTTGTAGATAGCATTTTTTACGACACTGATGGAAAGACCTGCCGAAATATCCTCGGTACTTACTCCATCTTTCTGTGCCTGTTTGACAGAAGAATTCATAAACACCGTACACCGCGATCCCAAATCCACGGCATTCTTTGAAAACAATCCCAATCGGGAGAACTCTTCTGAAGAATAATTCAGCGCTCCGGCAAATGTCTGCAAAAAAGAGCCACAACCGGAAGAACATGCTTCATTGAGATAAATATTATCAATCGCTCCCTTGTGAATCTTAAAGCATTTCATATCCTGGCCGCCGATATCGATGATAAACTCCACATCCGGCATAAATGTCTGTGCCGCTTTGAGATGGGCCATGGTTTCCACAAGTCCCTGATCGATTGAAAAAGCATTTTTGATAATATCCTCGCCATATCCGGTGACACAAGCGCCGGCGATGCGAATGTCCGGGCAACGTTCATACATATGAATCAAATATTCCCGGACAATGGGAACCGGATTGCCGCTGTTTGAAAGATAGGTGCTGTCCAAAATTTCCTTTTCTTCCCCTATCACTACTGCTTTTACTGTGGTCGAGCCGGCGTCAATGCCAATCCAGGCGCAGCCCTGATACCCTTCTAACTTTCCATAAGAAACATCTGCCCGGGCGTGACGCTTCTGAAATTCCTGATACTCTTCCTTGCTGTCAAAAAGCGGTGGCAAGGTCTGGAATTCATTGACTGCCTCATACTGGAAGAGTTCTTTCACTACCTGTTTCAGATCTGTCTGCTTACGGGCGCAAAAAGCAGCCCCCAATGCCACGAAATAGAGAGAATTTTCCGGACAAAAGCCTTTTAAGGACAATGCCTGATCAAAGCTTTTGCGCAGCTCCGGCATAAAAGTCAGCGGACCGCCCAAATAGAGTACATTGCCTTCAATTGCCCGCCCCTGGGCCAAACCGCCGATCGTCTGGTTCACAACTGCATGAAAAATGCTGGCAGAGATATCCCGCTTGTCTGCCCCCTGATTGATCAAAGGCTGAATGTCACTTTTGGCAAACACCCCGCAACGAGAAGCGATCGTATAAAGTTTGCTGCTTTCCCGGGCATAATCATTCATCTCATCTGGGGTGATGCCAAGAAGAGTCGCCATCTGATCAATAAATGCACCAGTCCCGCCGGCACAGGATCCATTCATCCGCGCCTCCATTGCGCCCTGCAGGAAAATAATTTTGGCATCCTCACCGCCAAGTTCAATAATCACATCTGTATTTGGCGCATTTTTACCGGCAGCTACCTTGGTGGCGTATACTTCCTGCACAAAATCCACATGGCAGTGCTCTGCCATGCCCATTCCCGCCGATCCGGAAATCACCAGCGAAAACTCGCTTTCCTGGGGAAACGCTTCCCTGACCTTGATCAGGGCTTCTGCCGTTTTTGATGTGATCTGAGAAAAATGCCGTTCATAAGCCGAATATATAATCGTTTCATTATCATCTAAAACAATCGTTTTGATAGTCGTAGAACCTACGTCCAGTCCGATCTTCAATTCATCCACTCCTAATAATCATTTGGTATTTTACCGACACCAATTCATCTCTCACTCATTAAAAGTATGATAAAATAGTAACCAATATAATGTTATAACACGAAAGTACCGATTCCGCAAGAAAACCACAACGTTTTATGTAAAAACTTTTGCTCCGGGCCCTATGGTAATGCGGTATCCTGCCTGAGTGGTTATTCTTCGGGCGCCGTGAATTCCTGTGCGGAATATACCAGTTTTCGGTTTTCCACACAGCGATGGGCCGAAGGGACAAATGCTATAAATGCCAGAAAGCTGATATCCAACATCAATACCGCAATGGTACTCACCCACCACAGATCCCCCCAGAAATTGAGATACCAGAGACTGGGCAAGGTCTGAATCAGGGTCTTTCCCAATTCTCCGGTCCGGATAATCAAAAACACCCAGGCCAATACCCATTGCTGGCGGATACATACAGAATAAAATCCAAAGCACATCAGCAAATTAAGTGGTACGGCCAGAAGCATCCAGCCACTCTCTGCGCCCAGAATGATACTGAGCCCATGCAAAAATATCCGCCCAATCAAAACCAGTCCCAGCCATGTGCTAAGTGCTAGCTCCATGTTAAGAAAGCCGGGATGGAGACGTTCCATTGCCTGTCTCCGCCCTGCCAGCTCCTCTTTTGACCATATCACGTTTGTTGTCTGCTGCCGGTTCTTTTTCATAAGCTATCCTCTCTTTATTCCATTGTCATCCTGGCCGCCTTCACCTTTAATATCCCATCTCTGCCAGCCCCCTGACCAGTTGAATATAAAACTCCAACACCTTAAAATCTCTGTAATCTTCACGGGTCAAATCAATCATATCCCCATGGGATATCCCACGGAGCCGCCGGTTGGTAACAACTCCCTGAAAATTGGTCCAACGGGCCGATTCTACGGTCACCAATCCGTCATTGGGAGCATCCAGCCACTTCAGAATCCAGTAGGGAATGCATAAAAGCTTGCTGCTGAACCCATGCTTCATCAGGCTGGCATAGCTCTGATACCATACCCCTGGCACATCCGGATACAATTGGTTAAAACGGACGGCATAAGCACAGGAAAGCTGGCGGCTGGCCAGATAAGCATTCGGTTTTTTGTCGCCCAGCCTGCCGAAATATCCATCGATCCAGGCACATATCCTGCGGTATAATGGATCCGGCAGCCGCATCAGGAATTCTACCAGCGCCGATCCCCGATGAGGAGTGTTAATCGTAGTCAGTGTTGCCACATAAGGAGCCATGGACAGTCCGCTGATGAGATAGCGGGAATCCAGTCCTCCTTTGGAGTGGGCGATGATATTTACCTTTCCGGCGCCGGTTTCTTTTAAAATTTCCTGTATTTTAGTCTTTAATATTTCCCCGTTATCCTCCACGGTTCCCCACGCCTCCTGATGGCCATAGTAGACTCGGGCGCCATTTCTTACCAATTCCCTGGGAATCCGCCCCCAGTAATTAAAATAGTGAAAATCGCGAAAGCCCACGCCATGTACCAACAAAAGAGGATAGCGGGTCCGGCAAATCTGCTGTTCGACCCGCACATCGTCCAGCCGTATTTTATGAATATTGTGGTCAATCTCCTGGTAAGCCAGGCTTCGCACGTACCAGGCCAGTCCATAATTAAGAAAAGGCACCCAAAGCATGCTCCAGACGATCAATCGTTTCATCATTCGCAGACGCCGGCAAATGATGCAAAGCCAAAACAAAATGGTAATCAGGCCCAAATAACATAAAGCAAAGACAATCAGCGAACCGGCCGAGGATAAGTGCCGAAGATAGCCCCAGAAATCCCGGAAAACACCGTATTTCCTCATCTGTGATATCACCCAGATCCCGCTAAGAGGAGTCAATATCAGAAAAAGAGTCAGTATGCCGGCCAGAAAACGTAATAGTAATAAATGCAGGCGCCCGGCGGTATCAAGAGCAGCCTCCCATTTTTTTCGTCCCATCTCTTTCTCCTCTTTTTCAGATTATTAATTTCTGAAAAGCTTCGGCAAACATTCGCCGGAATTTTGCGGGTACGGGTGCGGTAAAGCATCTCCCGCTCAGATAAGCCAGTGGCTCCGGCATATCCGGAAATATCATCTGATACGAATGCAGCATTTGGGAGTGAATCCCATACTTCTTTTTCACCTCTGCATTGGCCTCAGGATCCCCGTATTTATAATCGCCGGCAATCGGATGGCCGGCTGCCGCCAGATGTGCCCGGATCTGGTGAGTTTTTCCTGTGAGCAGCGTTACCTTCAAAAGTGTATATCCATCTTTGTACGCCAGTGGTTCATACTCTGTGTGAATGATCGTCTTTTGATCTTTTTGCTGCGCCAGCCATTTTCCCTCCACGATTTTTACATGTACCTGGTTTTGGCGCTCCTCTTTTACCAGCACCCCGCTGAGCCGTTTCTTCTCTTTTACGTATCCCTTCACCACACAGAGATAATATTTGTGCAGCGAGCGGTCCTGAAAGACCGCCGATAAAAGCTGCAGACCGGCCAGTGACTTCCCGGCGGCCACCAGGCCACTGGTATTCCGATCCAAACGGTTGCAGACCGAAGGACGAAAGCTGCGAAGCTCTTCTCTGGTAAGCTGGCCGGAAGAAAGCAGATAATCAATCACGTACTCTACCAGCGATTCATCTGTATCCTTTGCTTTTTGAGAAAGCATTCCCGCCGGTTTGTTTACCAGAAGAATATGTTCATCTTCATATAAAATATCCAGCTTTTTTTCTTCTACCTGCCTAAGCTTAACCTGAGAAAATTTTTCGATGGTTTCATCCGCCAAAAACAGACGGATGAGGTCTCCCTCCTGAAGTTTTTCTGAGCCCTCACATTTTTTGCCATTAAGGGTAATGTTTTTCTTTCTCATCATTTTATAGAGAAAACCTTTCCCGGCAAGATTTAAATATTTCCCTAAAAGCTTGTCCAGCCGTTGTCCGGCCTCATTTTTATTTACTTCAATGCTCTGCATCTTTTGCTACTATCCTCCCTACATGGAAAGGCTTTTTAACAGGGAAACCACATACTCCACAGTCCCGTCATCCACAGCGGGATCTGCCGGTTTTAAACATTCCAGCCTTCGCCATAAGCTATTCTCTTCCCAGATCAGCTTCACCTTCAGCTTCAGCCGATTGGCGTAAAACAGCTCATTCAGCGCTTTCTCAGCCTTTGCCGGGTCCTTCTTTTTTGCTGTGCAATAGGCATATACTCCGTTCGGATGCACGGCAATCACATCCATCGGCAGCACATATTCCTTTGTGGTCAGAATCAGATCATACAAAATCACACATACGGATTCATAGGGCTGCACCTTTTGATGAAAAGTTTCCGTCGGAGTGCGATAACGCCAGGACGCCAGCAATGGCGATGCCATATTGGCCATCGGCAGGACGGTCAGAATCGCCATCACAGTTAAAATATTCTTTGCTGCCGGATTATCCGTCAAAAAGCGTGCCAGAAGCTGCGCCACAATTGCAGCCACCAAAATTCCCGTAATCAGCAGACGCATCCTTTGCATGCTGTTCCGGTATCCGAACTGTCCTTTTTCCTTTTTCATGATAACCCTGGCTCCTCTTTGCTGTCCATCCGTTCCATCAGCCGCAAAATCAGCCCGTGAGGAAGTACCTTACATAGAATCCGGAAGCCTTTCATAGCCGGCCCGTATACGGATAGCGTCTTTCCCATCATACTGTCCCGCAATGCCTGCCGGACTACCTTTCGGGGATTTGCCATAACCATTTTCTTGTAAGACGCCATTTTCTTGTGAGCTTCTGCCACTGAAAAAAATTCAGTCGCCACCGGTCCGGGACAGACTGCTGTCACCACAATATCACGGGCATGCAGCTCTGCGTTCAATCCACGGCTATAGTGAAGCACAAAAGCTTTTGTGGCGGCATAGATGGCAAATCCAGGCTGTGGCAAAAAGCCTGCTGCAGAAGCAAACATCAAAATCCGGCTGTGATTGGACATATAAGGCAGTATTTGGTGTGTAATCCCACATAAAGCCTCACAATTGAGGCGTACCATGCCTGTCTCCTCTGACAAATCCATGGTTCCCACATCGCCAAGTTTCCCATAACCGGCAGCATTAACCAGAAGCTTTATCTCCGGCACCCGCTGCTTTAGCTCCCAGCCCAGGATATCCAGGGAATTCTCCTCCAGCAAATCCAAAGAAAAAATCCGCAAAGGAACCGGCACTTCCCGGCGAAGCTCCTCCAGAGAATTTCTTCTTCTGGCAATCACCCAGATCTCCTCAATTCCACCAAACCGGTCCGCAATCTGGATCACTGCCTCTCTCCCCATACCGGAAGATGCCCCGGTCACTACTGCAATTTTCATAGCTATTCACCTGTTCCTTTCCGATTTGGTTTCTTTTTTTGATGGACGTTTCGTATGGTTTTCTTATTTTGCTGCCCCTTTTTGATAACCGCCTGTCTTTCCTCTCTTCTTGCCGGGCGTACCAGGCATCTTTTGTCATATCCGATCAGATCGGTTCGCCCGGCACGTTTCAGCGCCTCCACAACCAAATCATAATTTCTCGGATCCCGATACTGAATCAGCGCTCTCTGCATTGCCTTTTCATGAGGATTTACCGGTACATATACATTTTCCATAGTCCGGGGATCCAGGCCCGTATAGTACATGCAAGTAGAGAGCGTTGATGGTGTAGGATAGAAATCCTGTACCTGTTCCGGCATATATCCCAGATCCCGTAGATACTCCGCCAGCTCCACCGCTTCCCGAAGGGTGGAACCAGGATGAGAGGACATCAGATACGGCACCAGATACTGATCCTTGCCCAGACGTTTGTTCATATTTTCATATTCTCTGACAAATCTTTGGTAAACCGCATTCTCAGGTTTTCCCATACGCATAAGGACTTTATCCGATACATGCTCCGGCGCCACCTTCAGCTGTCCGCTGACATGATATTGACATAATTCTTGCAAAAAATCCCGATTCTTGTCTGCCAGCAGATAATCAAAACGAATTCCTGAACGGATAAAGACCTTTTTTACCTTTGGTAATGCCCGCAGCTTTCGCAGCAATGCAATATAATCGCCATGATCCGCATTTAGATTTTTGCAAGGTTTGGGAAATAGACATTGCTTATCCGGGCAGGCGCCTTTGGCTTTTTGTTTTTCACAGGCCGGGAAACGGAAATTAGCCGTCGGCCCTCCCACATCATGTATATAGCCTTTGAAATCCGGTTCCTCCGTAAGACGTCTTGCTTCTGCAATCAGGGATTCGTGGCTGCGGGACTGAATAATGCGTCCCTGATGAAAGGTTAACGCACAAAAGCTGCAGGCGCCAAAGCAGCCCCGGTTACTGATCAGGCTGAACTGGATCTCCTGTACCGCCGGGACTCCTCCGGCCGCTTCATAGCTAGGATGGTAATTTCGCATATAGGACAGCCCATAGACTTCATCCATTTCCTCCTGCGACAGAGGCTTTGCCGGCGGATTTTGGATTACGTATTCTATATAGCCCCGTCCACTGTATGGCTCCACCAGACGCTTTCCCCCAAAAGGATCCGTATTGCGGTACTGAATTCCAAAGCTGCGGGCATACTCCCGTTTCTGATTTTTCATCTCTTCATAATCCGGCAGCAGTTCATAATCATAGATATTCTCCAGATTCCGGCTGCGATAAACCGTGCCATCGATAAAGGTAATCTGTCTCACATCGATCCCGGCATCCAGCGCCTGTGCAATCTCCACAATCGAATGCTCTCCCATCCCATAGGAAATCAGATCCGCCTGCGAATCCAGAAGAATCGAGCGCTTCAGGCGATCGGACCAGTAATCATAGTGAGCCAGGCGCCGTAAGCTTGCCTCAATTCCACCGATGATAATAGGAACATCTTTGTAAACCGAACGAATGAGGTTGCTATAGACTATCGTGGCATAGTCCGGCCGGTGTCCCATCGCACCGCCAGGAGTATACAGATCCTGCCGGCGGCGCTTTTTGGAAACAGAGTAATGATTCACCATGGAATCCATATTGCCGGCTGAAACTAAAAATCCCAGCCGCGGCCTCCCAAGAATCTGAATGCTTTTGGGCGTCCGCCAGTCCGGTTGGGCAAGAATTCCTACCCGAAATCCCCGCGCCTCTAAAAGCCGGCTGATAATGGCAGTGCCAAAGGAAGGGTGATCTACATAGGCATCTCCGGTTATATAGACAAAATCACATTGTTCCCATCCCCGTGCTTCCATGTCCTGCCGGCAAACCGGCAAAAAATCACCCATGTCTCTCTCCTCTTTCCCTTCCCTCATTTTTCTTTAGCAGATCAAAATAATCCTCAATATAATAATCGGCCAGACGAAGCTTTTCCTCCTGCATACCGGCAGAAAATTCATCCTTCACCGCACAAACGGTCATACCGGCGGACTTTCCAGCCAGAATTCCGGCCGGCACATCTTCAAAAACCATGCACTGTTCCGGACTTACTCCCAGCCTTTCAGCCACATTCAGATAGATGTCCGGTGCCGGTTTTCCGGCAGCCACCTCACAGGCTGTGGCAATTACCTGGAAAAATGATGCGATATTCAGCGATTCCAGTACCACATTTACCATCTCCCTGCCATTGCTGGTAGCGATCCCCATCGCGATTCCTTCCTGCTTTAAAAATTCCAGAAACGGCCGGACCCCTGCTTTTAACGGCACTTCGCTGCGATATTTTTCAATGCTCATTTCCACCCATGCCTGCTTGATCTCCTCAAGAGTGTCGGGGAGCTTAAAGGTTTCCTTAAAATACATCGCTGTCTCAGAAAAGCTCATCCCTTCAATCTCTTTTTGAAGAAGCGGCGGGCATTGACAGCCGTAACGCCCCAGATACTCGATATCGATTGCTTTCCACATCCACATAGAATCGACAAGCGTACCGTCCAGATCAAAAATCACCGCTTTCTTATGCAAAAGTGCCTGCCGGGCTGACAGGCTTCTGTTTTCCTGTGTTTTTTCCAATTTTTCTTTCCTTTCCTGCTTTCGGGCGGCTTTCCCAGCCATCCGGTCTTGTCATTGTCCATCCTCTCCGGCATTTTCCCGGCTGCTCTTGAGCGCGGTAATCTCCTCTTGCGTCAAAGGACGATACTCTCCTGGCTTCAATGTACTATCCAGCGTAAGCGGCCCCATTGACAGCCGCTTTAAATAAATCACCCGGCAGCCCAATGATTCAAACATCCGCTTCACCTGGTGAAATTTCCCTTCCTGAATCGTCAAATATACCTCATTTACACTCCCGGTTTTTGCGATCATTAACTTTGCCGGCCTTACTGGTGTCTGATCCTTCAGAACCATTCCCCTTGCCATCTGTTCTATGGCATCCTTTGGCAATTTCCCCTCAACCCTGGCAAAATATGTCTTATCTACATGTTTTTTGGGCGAAAGCAGCTTATGGGCCAATTCCCCGTCATTGGTCAGTAAAAGCAGGCCTTCCGTATCCATATCCAGCCGTCCTACCGGGAACAGATCCTTTCGCTTCTCCCCTTGCAGCAGATCCAGCACCGTCCGGTATCGACGGTCTTCCGTGGCCGATACCACCCCCTGAGGCTTATTGAGCATAAAATATTCCCATATCTGATACAATACCAAATTGCCGTCTAAGGTCACAATGTCATCGATGGGGTCAACCTTCCGCTCCGTTTGCTTCTCGATCTGTCCATTGACCTGAATCCGTCCTTTTTTTGCTGCCTGGCGAATCTGAGATCGGCTTCCCTTTCCCATATCAGCCAGAAATCGATCGAGCCGAATCTGTTTTCCCATCACTGCCACCGCCATCCTGGATAATATTTGTTTTTCAGCATATTGCCAGAAGCTTTGGCCCAGCCCAGAGGGAAGCCCTCCACGCAGACCAGTATCCATCCCTTGGCAAATTCCTCTTTCTCTGTCAACAGGATACTCTCTCCTTTCAGATAACGGACTACTCTTTCATCCTCCCGCTTCATGGAAAAAACCTGGGCATATTCTTCGGGCCGGATAGCCATGGCCACTGCCTGAGACGGCTCAAATCGTCCCCGCTTTACACTTCCCAGCAAAAGTCCCGTCCGCAGATACCGCAGCCGCCATTCCGGTTCAAATTCCTCCGGAATCAGATATATCTGTTCATCTTTGCAAAGCATCCGGGTTCGATCAAAGGGATATGCCAAAAGCTGCTCCCAGTCTCCAAAATCATTGCCGACATCAACCGCCGGCCTTTTTGTCTCTTTATTTTTCCTCTTCGTATTCACCCAACAGCCTTGTTTGCGAAATCGTGCCACAAAATGTCCTTCTCCCTCCACCCGATGTGGGAATAACCGAATAACTGGCTTTCCGTCTATCCCGGCGGCAGCCCCCTTCCAGGGGACAATCGGAATCAGCTCCATCTCAGGCACCTGGTTAAGCAGCCAGTCCACTGCCTCTTCATCCTCTTTTGGCGAGAACGTACAGGTAGAATAGACCAATTCTCCTCCTGGCTTCAGCATCTTGGCTGCCTGCAACAGGATCTCCCGTTGTAAAGGTGCATAAGCTTCCGGTCCCCGTTCCTGCCAGCTCTTGATCAGCTCCGGCTCTTTCCGGAACATCCCCTCTCCCGAGCAAGGGGCATCCACTAAAATCTTATCGAAATATTCCCCAAACGTCTCTGCCAGCTTTTGAGGCTCCTCTGCGGTCACACAAGCATTCGTGATTCCAGCCATCTCCAGATTCTTTACCAGCGCCTTGGCACGTGACGCACTGATATCATTGGCGATCAGCAATCCCTGGCCGGCAAGCCTTGCTCCCAGTTCTGTGCTTTTTCCTCCCGGCGCCGCGCACAGATCCAATACTTTTTGCCCAGGCTTTGGTGCCAGCACCGCTGCCGGTGCCATCGCACTTGGCTCCTGGATATAATAAAGTCCGGCGTAATAATAGACATCCTTGGCCGGACGGCTATCCGGTTCGCAATAATACCCGTTCCGGTTCCATAAGACCGGCCGCACCCTCCATGGAGATAATTTCTCCCATTCTTCCGGAGAAAGCTTTACCGGATTGATCCGAATCCCCTGTACCGATGATTGTTCACAGGCGTCTAGCCAGGAAATATATTCCGTACCAAGCAGATGTTCCATTTGTTTCAAAAAAGCTTCCGGCAAATTCATCGGTTTCCCTTTCTCTTTTTGAATGTCTCTCCTGTCTGTAACATACAATACAATGACGATTATCCGGGAGGCATATTTTATGTCCTGTCCTGTTCCCGTTTCCACTCCGGCCCGCTTTGGCCCACGAGTTTTCTCACTTATTCCCATCCTGATCCTGGGGCTGTTGCTTTCTTTCCCCTCTTTGTCGATCCGTGGCGCTTTAAACGGGCTTCTTCTGTGGTTTCATGTAGTGCTTCCCACCCTGGCCCCTTTTCTCATCTGCACACAGATGATCACGGCGTTAGGCGGAATCGAGCTGATCATGTATCCCTTTGGTTCCATCCTGCAAAGCCTGTTTCATCTGTCTCTTTCCGGTTCTTATATTCTACTGTGCGGCTTGCTGTGCGGTTATCCATTGGGAGCCAAATTGTGTGCGGACTTTCGCAAACGCGGTGTGATAACGGAAAAAGAAGCCGCATATCTTCTTGCCATCTGTAATCATCCCAGTCCCATGTTCCTCTCCGGCTATGTGCGGGCGCAGCTTGCTCTTTCGGTATCTCCGTCACAGCTGTTTCTCTGCTTGTATCTGCCTGTTCTGCCGCTGTCATGGGCAGCCCGGCATTTTTATGGCATTGACAAAAATTCCCGAAACCGAGATTCGAAATGTCCTGATTTCTTAACGGCCGAAAAAAAACCATCGCTGGAAGACGTCATCGCCTCTGCCTGTGAAACCATGGTCATTATCGGCGGCTACATCATGCTTTTTTCCATTCTGGCTGTATGGATTCAGGAATTCCCCTATGGTTCTCCCGCCGTCCGGGCTTTTCTGACCGGAGCCGCCGAAATAACCACGGGAGTAAACAGCCTGTGCACCTTCTTCCACGACAAAAAAGCCCTGATGCCTGTCATCTGTGCCGTGGCCTTTGGAGGATTCTCAGGAATCTTCCAGACCAAAAGCGTAATCAAAGGCACCGGACTTTCCATCCGGCAATATATGGGCTGGAAGCTGGCCCATGCCTTCCTTTCCTCTTTCCTCACTGCATGTCTTCTGTCGCTCCCTGTCCGTTAGACACTCCCGGCGACAATTCATTACGGTTGGCAGTTACGATATCGTACGTTGACTGCATGGAGGAAATATATTCGGCAAAACGTCCCTGGGCGCCTTCCATCGAATGCGATATGATCATCTGAAGGCTTTTTAGCATATCATCAGTATAATTAATGGAGCCCTGGCGGATACTGTCGGCATCCGCCATTGCACTGTCAATAATCGCCTGGGCCTGGGCCTGGGCTTCTTCTACTATCTCATTAGCCCTGGTATATGCCTGCTGCATGATCTCATGCTCATTCACCAGTTCGTTCGTCTGCTCGGTTGCCTGGGCCAGAATCGTATCCGCCTGCACCCGTGCCTCGGAAAGGATCGCGTCCTGATTGCTGATAATCTTCTGATATTTCTTAATCTCATCAGGAATCCGCAGCCGCAGCTCCACTAAAAGCTCCTCCAGCTCTTCTTTATTGACTTGTATCTTTGTATTGGACAATGGTGAAAATTTGCAACTGTCAATATATTCTTCAATCTCACCGATCAATTGTTCGATTCTGCTCATTCTTCCCTCTCCTTACTCCTGACAATATCTTCCCCGAATTTGAACCTGTGTTTTGATATCTCTTAGCAAATGCGCTTCACTTCCGGCTTCTTGCCTTTTGTTTTACCATTTCTGCGATCTTTGGATGTAAAAATGCCTCAAGATTCCCGTCAAAAGATGCGATCTCTTTGACAATTGTGGAACTGACATAAGAATAATTCAGATTCGTCGTCAAAAAAATAGTGTCAATATCCGGAGCCATCACCCGGTTCGTATGCGCCATCTGCAGCTCATACTCAAAATCTGTAATTGCCCGAAGCCCGCGGACAATCACACTTGCCTGGCAATCATGGACAAAGTCCACCAACAGACCATCAAATGCCCGGATCTCAACATTATCCAGATGAGAAGTAATGCTATTTAGCATCTTAACACGCTCTTCTACAGAAAACAATGGCGTTTTCGAACTGTTCTGCAAAACCCCGACCACCACACGATCCATCATACGGGCCGTGCGCTCAATAATATCCATATGTCCTAAGGTAACCGGATCAAAACTTCCCGGATAAACCGCTACTGTCATTTTTCGTTCTCCCGATACACAAAAATGTGTTGATTAGTCTTATAAAGCTTTTTCTTTTCTATTCGGTATCCCATTGATTCCAAATAAGAAAAATCCTCATCCAGCCTTGCCTCTATGACAATCCGGGTGCTTTCCCTCCGGATCAGGCCGGAATTCGCCAGATAAGCCAGAGCATGTTTCTCCAGCAATATCCCATAAGGAGGATCCATAAAAACAAGGTCAAAACAATACTTCCCCTCCAGCCGGCTCAGTGCCGTCAATGCGTCGCAGCACATCACCACCGCCTGTTCCGCCAGATGAGTCGCTTGCAAATTTTCCCGAATACATGCTGCCGCCTCCCGGCTCTGATCCACAAAAACACACTGGGCCGCTCCTCGGCTTAACGCTTCGAGCCCGATCCCGCCGCTACCAGCAAACAAATCCAAAAAGCAACAATCTGCCAGATCATATTGTAACATATTAAAAAGAGTTTCCTTAATCCGATCCGTTGTCGGTCTTGTATCCAGCCCTTTTGGTGTCTTCAGCGAAATCCGTCTTGCACTTCCGGCTATTACCCGCATAGTGATTCTCCTTTTCTGGTTTCACGTACCATTATAGTATCAAACTTTCCGATACACAAGCATTTATTTGAGAAACCAGGGAATTTTTTGTCCATTGATTTTGCTTTAGCCCAACCTTTACGAATCATAGATCTTGCGGTATAATAAAAAATATTTAAAGTTTCCAATCATTCAACAATCAAGGAGGATTTCAACTTATGGGATGGAAAAAAGAGGTGTTTGGCACCCTGGAAAACGGTGCTCAGGCCGACAAGTATACGTTGACGAATGATAATGGTTTGACGGCCGTCTTTACCAATCTGGGCGGTATCTGGCTATCGATGATCGTACCGGACAAAGCGGGAAATATGGGGGATATTCTGCTGGGACGTGATACAATGGACGGGTGTCTTACCTTATCCGGCCATCTCGGAGAGATCGTCGGGCGCAATGCCAATCGAATTGGCGACGCCACCTTTACCCTGAACGGGATTACTTATGCGTTGGGGATCAATTCTGCCGGCCGGAATAATCTGCACAGCGGACCGGATTACTATCGGAATCGTTTGTGGGATGCCAGGGTGGAAGAAATTGAGGAAGGTACCAGGCTTACTTTTTCCCTGTTCAGTCCCGATGGCGATCAAGGCTATCCGGGAAATGCCGAAATCGCAGTCAGCTACACGCTGACCAAAGACAACGGCCTTCGTCTCGATTATCGCATGAAGGCCGACGCTGATACGGTAGCCAACTTTACCAACCATGCCTATTTTAACCTGGCCGGCCACGATTCCGGGGATGTTTTGCAGCAGAAGGTATGGATCGATGCCGATTATTTTACAATTACTGACAAAGACTCCATTCCTACCGGCGAATTCGTACCCGTAAAAGGAACCCCTATGGATTTTACACAGCTAAAAGCCATTGGGCAAGATATTGATTCCGATTATGAACCGCTGATTTTTGCTAAAGGCTACGATCATAACTGGGTGCTGAAGCATCCACCGGGAGAATTGGCTCTTTCCTTAAAAGCTGTCGATGAAAACAGCGGCCGCGTGATGGAGGTATATACCGATCTGCCAGGAGTGCAATTCTATACCGGCAATATGTTAGATGGTATGGGAAAAAATGGCGTGGAATATCAGGCAAGGCAGGGATACTGTTTTGAGACTCAGTATTATCCTGATGCCGTCAACAAGCCGCAATTTCCCTCTCCTTTTTTGAAAGCCGGGGAAGAATACCGCACTACGACGATTTATAAATTTATAGTTCAAAATTAACGTTTCCCGTCAGGCCGTGCCTTTTCTAATTTCTGACAGATTACGCAGAAGCTTCTAGTGTATAATCCTTTTAAGGACACATAATAAGAGCGTAACAAAAAACAAACGTGTCGTGGGGCAGAACTTTTCAATAAAGCCTGCCTCAGGGCAGGCAAAGAAGAAAAGGAGGGCCTATATTATGGCAAACAGATCTTCTAACAGAGCTGAAGTACCGGAAGCAAAGGAAGCGCTGGATCGTTTCAAGATGGAGGTTGCACAGGAGCTGGGTGTTCCGTTATCCAACGGCTATAACGGCAATCTGACCTCTGCCCAGAACGGATCCGTAGGCGGCTATATGGTGAAAAAGATGATCGAAGCTCAGGAGAAGCAGATGGCCGGCAAATAAAGCCTGACCTGCTGAGTAAACAAAAAGAACGATAAGAAAGGGTCTCCTGGCGAAGGAATCTTCGTCAGGAGGCTTTTTTGTTCCATAAAAACCAAAACAATTTTCATTGCCATCCGGAAAATAAGATGATATACTTTTTAGCGGAAATTTTATCTAAATCCTGCCGCTGCTTTTTTGCGACAACCAGGATACATTCAGTCAGAAAGGAATCTGTCTCATGAACAAAAAACAGAAACTGCTAACCGGCGTTCCCGGACGTTCGTTGTTCTTTTTTGCCATGCCTATGATACTGGGCAATTTATTTCAGCAATTTTACAATATGGCGGATTCCGTGATCGTTGGACGGTATGTGGGGGAAGATGCCTTGGCAGCGGTGGGGGCTTCCTATTCTTTTACCAATGTCTTTATTATGATTGCCATCGGCGGGGGAATCGGCGCCTCTGTGCTGACAAGCCAATATCTGGGTGCCCAAAAGCATCAGGAAATGAAGACCTCTATCTATACCTTTCTGATCACTTTTTTTGTACTCAGCACACTGCTGGCTGTATTTGGCCTGTATGGTAATCCCCGGATCCTTTCTGCGCTGGGCACGCCGGCCAACATTTATGAGGATGCCGTGAGATATTTACAGCTATATTTTCTGGGTCTTCCCTTTATGTTTATGTATAATGTGCTGGCCGCCAACTTTAATGCCTTGGGAAAGTCAGGTATTCCGCTGGCGCTGTTGATATTCTCTTCTGTGCTGAATATTTTTCTGGATCTTCTGCTGGTGATCCGTTTTGATATGGGAGTAGAAGGAGTGGCAATCGCCACGGTCATTGCCCAGGGCAGCTCTGCCATGTTCGCCTTTACGATTCTCATATTTTTGCTACGTGGGTATCCTACATGTGAGCGTCCCCGGCTGTTTGACTCTTCCATCCTTCTGCATGGCACTGCCATTGCCATCCCCTCGATTGTCCAGCAATCCATCGTCAGTATTGGCATGCTGCTGACCCAGTCCTCCGTCAACCAATTTGGTTCCTCTGCCCTGGCCGGCTATACTGCGGGTATGCGTCTGGAATCAATTGCCATTGTGCCTATGATTGGCACGGGAAATGCCATGTCGACATTCACTGCCCAGAATTTAGGCGCCAATCAACCGGAGCGGGTGCAGCAGGGCTATCGCAGCTCTTACGGCATCATTGCCGGTTTTGCCATTTTCCTGTTTTTGATTTGCCAGTTTTTCTATCGGCCGATTCTTTCTGCTTTTATGGATACCGATGCTTCTGTTATCGCCTATGCCACCGGAGCCGCCTATCTGCGCTTTATCGGCTGGTTTTTCTGCCTGATCGGTTTTAAGGCCACCACGGACGGAGTATTGCGGGGTTCCGGTGATGTGATGGTCTATATGGCCGCCAATCTAATCAACTTAGGGCTTCGGGTATCGGTAGCCAGAATCTGCTCTCCCATCTGGGGAATTCAGATGATCTGGTATGCGGTTCCCCTCGGATGGTGCGTCAACTATCTAATCTCCTTTTTCCGCTATCGTACCGGGCATTGGCAAAAGAAAGCGCTGGTGTCTTGATCGGATTTATTTCGCCCGAATATATCCCTGCGCCGTCAAAAGCTCCGCACAGAGCACCGCGCCGCCGGCAGCCCCCCGCAAGGTATTGTGGGATAACCCGACAAATTTATAGTCATATATGGTATCTTTCCGCAGCCGTCCTACAGAAATTCCCATGCCATTCTCAAAATCCACATCCTGAGTGATCTGCGGCCGGTTATCTTCCTCTAAATATTGGATAAACTGCTTCGGTGCGCTCGGAAGCGCCAGCTTCTGCGGAAGCCCGCTGAAATTCACCAGTTTTTCAATGAGTTCTTCTTTTTCCGGATATCTGCGGAATTTCACAAATACTGCTGCCGTATGGCCATTGAGCACCGGCACCCGAATACACTGGCAGGTAATCACCGGCTCTGCCGCCTTGACAATAACCCCGTCTTCGATCCTGCCCCACAAACGCAACGGCTCCTGCTCGCTCTTCTCCTCTTCCCCGCCAATATAGGGAATAATATTCCCCACCATCTCTGGCCAGTCCTGAAACGTCTTTCCGGCTCCGGAAATCGCTTGATAAGTGGTAGCTACTACCTCATACGGTTCAAAATCCTTCCAGGCCGTCAACACCGGCGCATAGCTTTGGATCGAACAATTCGGCTTTACTGCAATAAACCCCCTTTGAGTACCCAGCCGCTTTTTCTGAAATTCGATCACCTGAAAATGCTCCGGATTAATCTCCGGTACTACCATCGGCACATCTGGGGTCCAGCGATGGGCGCTGTTGTTGGAAACCACAGGCACCTCCGCCTTTGCATAAGCCTCCTCAATCGCCCGGATCTCATCCTTACTCATATCCACGGCACTGAATACCATATCTACCCTGTCAGAGACCTTTTCTACCTCATTGACATTCATAACCGTCAGTCCCTTTACCGCCTCTGGCATCGGGCTGTCCATCTTCCAGCGGCCTCCTACTGCTTCCTCATAAGTCTTCCCAGCAGAACGCGGGCTTGCCGCCACCGCTACCACTTCATACCAGGGATGATTCTCCAAAAGGGTAATAAATCTTTGCCCTACCATTCCGGTAGCACCTAACACTCCTACTCTCAGCTTCTTTTCCATAATGATAATCTCCTCATTTTTGATTATTCTCATCTGACTGACAAGGAAGCAGCCGATAGAATAACTTTTTTGCTCTTTAAGCTTTGACTATCCTATCTCATATTGCAAAAAAAATCAATACCTATTCGCGAGAAAAATACATTTGTATTTATATCACGGACATTTTTTATTTTTCCGTCTATCTCACCCATACGCTTTGATTCGTGGTTGCGAAAATATGCCACATTTTGACCAATGTCATTAAGTTTAGCGCTGGGAATACTCAGCCAGGGAAAAAGGAGCGGGAAGAGGCAGGAAATGGTCTGCGGATTTTGACTTTGCAGGGATTTAGAAGTCCTTAAATCTCTGAGTTTTGCGTGGAAATGAAAATCCACTCTGTCTGAGCGAAGCGAGTTTGGGGATTTTCGTTTCGCTTTTCGCAAAAATCAGGGATTTTAGGAATTCCCGCTCCTTTTTCCCTGGCGTACCTTATGAGAAAATTGACTTAAATTAACATTTTAACTGCCACATTTTCCCGCACATATCCCTTCTCAAAACCACACACACTACATGTGGAGGTGATAACTATGAGTCCCAAAGAACTAAACTATATCGATGACGCACTTGGACATGAAAAATTCCTGAAAACGCAATGCCAGGACGCCATCAAAAATCTGCAGGATACCGAGCTAAAAAGCTGTGTTCAGCAGGTTTATGACAAGCATCAGCAGATCTTCGACACATTTTACCAATTAACCTAAGGAGGGGAATGCAATGGGTGACAGAGATATTATGGAAAACCTGCTCCTGACTACCAAGGGAGTATGCGATCTGTATATGCATGGCACGATCGAATCCTCGACTGCCAATGTGCATCAGACCTTCAACCAGGCATTGAAGGACAGTCTTTGCATGCAGGACGACATCTATCAGAAAATGTCTGCCAAAGGCTGGTATAATACCGAGCAGGCTGACGCCAGCCAGATCCAGAAGGTTCACAGCCAGTACGCCAAAATCTCATAAACTGATTTTTTGATCAAAAAAGAGGGCATTGCAAAATAAACCACCCATCATTTTTGCAACGCCTTCTCTTTTGCGGCTTTAAACCCGAAGCTTGCTTCCTTTTCCGTCCCTCTTTCCCATCTTCATCCGATTCAGATGTACTTCTTTTTTCTTATAGTTGATCACAGGCTCCGTCTCCGTAAAATACACCTGTTCCAGCAGTTCCTCCACTGCCAGCCGGATTCCCCGCACTCCGCGGGAATTCTTTTTCATCTCCGGAATCTCATCCATGCAAAATCGCAGGAATACATCATTACTCGTCTGTAGCACTACCTCCGATTCTGTTCCTATTGGACGGACACATACTAACGTATCATCCTCCTGTAGTTTGGTGGCCGCCACCGTACGATTGTTGGTAATAAACTCTTCTGCCGGAACTATTTTGATAAGAGCCAGCTTTGTAGCAAACAGAAGCTTCTGTCCGGCCATGGCCTCCCAACAGCTCATCCAGACGATATTTTCTTTGCTGCCGTCAAATTTACTCACATTGTCAAGCGGCGTACCTTTATCCCGCAGCTTGCCGGAAGGGATGTCCAGCAATTTCACCTGGTGCAGGCTGCCCTTATCGGTAAAAATACAGAGCTTATCTGTATTCATACAAGGAAGAATATACCGGTACTCCCCATCCACAGTCTCCCGGTTTCGCTCATAAGCCGTCTTATCTAAGAGTTTGCAGTAGCCAAACCTGTCCATCACAAAGACTACTTCCTGCACTTCCACCGGCGTCTCTTCGTAGACTGCTTCCTTGCCGTCCTCAATTCGTGTCCGTCTAGGCTGGGCAAACTCTCGCTTAATATTCTCCAGATCTTCTTTGATCACCTGGTTCATATTGCTGCGGCTTTTTAAAACCTTTTGATATTCGGCAATTTTCTTCAGGCACTCCTTGTACTCCTTTTGCAGCGCCAGTATCTCAAGGCCAATCAGTTTATAAAGCCGCATCTCCAAAATCGCCGTCGCCTGTTTTTCTGTAAATGCCAGCTGTCTGGCATCCTCTTCAAATCCCGGATGCTTAAACTGAATGCGGGAAATGTCCCCATGCATCAGACATGCTTTGGCATCCTTCAGATTCTTCGCTCCCCGCAAAATAGCAATGATCAGGTCGATCACATCACATGCCTGGATCAATCCCTCGCGGATCTCTTTTCTCTCCAGCTCCTTATCCAGCAGGGCCTGGTATTTCCTAGTGACATTTTCATATTGAAAATCCAGATAATTTTTCAGAATCCCCCGCAGGCTTAAAGTCTCCGGCCTTCCCTTGGCGATCGCCAGCATATTGACACCAAAAGTATCCTCCAGCTTTGTCTTTTTATAAAGGATATTCCGGATCTTCTCCACATCAGCATCGCGCCTTAGCTCCAGCACAATGCGGATTCCCTCCTTACTTGACTGATTGGAAATATCCACTACATCCGTGAGCTTACGGCTCTCCACCAGCTCTGCCACGTCCATCAGAAATTTATTGATGCCGGATCCGATCATCGTATAGGGAATCTCACTGATAATCAGTTTATCCTTATCTGTGCGCCGCCTCCCCAGCTCGACCTCCAGCTTGCCACGAAGCTTGATCTTTCCCATGCCTGTTTCATAGATCTCCGCCAGCCCGCTCTTATTGGCAATGATACCACCGGTCGGAAAATCCGGCCCCGGCAGATACATCATCATCTCCTGCGTCGTCATCTCCGGATGATCGATATAAGCTTGTACCAGATCAATCACCTCGCCCAGATTGTGCGGCGGGATACTGGTACTCATACCCACGGCAATGCCTTCCGAGCCATTGATGAGCAGGTTCGGAACCCGTACCGGCAGTACCTCCGGCTCTTTTTCTGACTCATCATAATTGGATACGAAATTCACGGTCTTATCCAGATCCTTTAAATAGACCTCTTCTGCAAATTTTCTCAGCCGGGCCTCCGTATAACGCATGGCCGCCGCTCCATCACCCTCAATCGAACCGAAATTCCCATGCCCGTCCACCAGCGCCATCCCTTTTTTAAAATCCTGAGAAAGCACCACCAAAGTCTCATAGATAGAGCTGTCACCGTGAGGATGATATTTACCCATCGTATCGCCGACGATACGTGCCGACTTGCGGTGCGGCTTGTCATGTCCCAGCCGCAGTTCACTCATATCATAAAGCACCCGCCGCTGCACCGGCTTTAACCCGTCTCTGGCATCCGGAATCGCCCGTGCCGTAATCACACTCATAGAATAATTCAGATAGCTGCGCTGCATCTCCTCTGAAAATTCCGTTGTCAAAATTTTCTCTGCCATAGCTTCTCCGTCCTCATCTTTTTACGCATCGATCTCTGCTTCATCCGCATGGTCATGAATAAACTTTCTCCGCGGCGGCACTTCGCTGCCCATCAACATTTCTGTCACCTCCGAGGCCAGACGCGCATCTTCGATCTCCACACGCTTTAACACCCGCCGCTCCGGATCCAGCGTTGTCTCCCACAGCTGCTCCGGATCCATCTCGCCCAAACCTTTGTATCTCTGCAGCCGGAACTCCCCGCTGTGGCTCTTCCGATACCGCTCCAGTTCTTTATCATCATACAGATACTGCTCCTGCCCCCGGCTTGGGATCACCTTATAAAGCGGCGGCATGGCGATAAACACATGCCCGTTATAAATCAGATCCGGCATAAACCGATAAAGAAAGGTTAAAAGCAGCGTATCGATATGGCTGCCATCCACATCCGCATCCGTCATCAGGATAATCTTGTGGTAACGGAGCTTGGCCAAATCAAAATCGTTGCCGTAACCTTCTGAAAAACCGCAGCCAAAAGCATTGATCATTGTCTTAATCTCTGCATTTGCCAGCACTTTGTCCATGGATGCCTTCTCGACATTGAGAATCTTTCCCCGGATTGGCAGGATTGCCTGGTACATCCGGTTGCGTGCTGTCTTGGCGGAACCGCCGGCCGAATCTCCCTCCACGATAAAAATCTCACATTTCTCTGCCTCCCGGCTCTCACAGTTTGCCAGCTTGCCATTACTGTCAAAGGAAAACTTGGATTTGGTCAGCATATTGGTGCGTGCCTTCTCCTCCGCCTTGCGGATCTTCGCCGACTTCTCCGCACAGGCAATGATACCCTTAAGCACCTCCACATTGCGATCAAAATAATGCTGCAGCCGATCCCCGCTGACTGCAAACACCGCTTTTGTGGCATCCGCACTTGCTAATTTGGTCTTGGTCTGCCCCTCAAAGATCGGATCCGGATGCTTGACCGCGACGATAGCCGTCATGCCATTGCGCGTGTCCGCCCCCGTAAAATTCGGTTCCTTGTCCTTCAAAAGCCCCAGCTCCCTGGCATAGGAATTAATCATCTGGGTAAAGCGGGTCTTAAAGCCCACCAGATGTGTGCCGCCCTCCTGTGTGAAAATATTGTTACAAAAACCCAGAATGTTCTCTTCAAAGGTGTCTACGAACTGTATCGCCAGCTCTACCTCGATCCCATCCTGCCGGTCTTTTACATAGATAGGATCATGGATGGCATTCTTGCCATTGTTTATCTCCTTGACATAGGCCATTAACCCCTCCGGTTCATGGAAAAGTACCGTCTCCTCCTCTCCCTGACGTCGGTTCTCATAGGAAATGGTCAGCCCCGGATTCAGATATGCCGTTTCATGCAGACGGCTTTTCAGCCAATCCGCCTTAAATCGCGTCCGCTCAAAGATCTCACCGTCCGGTAAAAAATTGATCTCCGTTCCCGTCTGCTTTGTCTTCCCCACGACCGGCAGCAGCCCGTCATTCAATTCCACGACCGGCAGCCCTCTTTCATAAGCATCATGATGAATCTGGCCTCCCCGGTAAATCCGGATGTCCATATGAGCCGACAATGCATTGACCACCGAAGAACCTACTCCATGCAGCCCGCCACTGGTCTTGTATGCCTCATTGTCAAACTTTCCTCCGGCATGTAGAGTCGAAAATACAATTCGCGCCGCAGACATGCCCTTCTTGTGCATCTCTACCGGGATACCGCGGCCGCTATCCTTCACGGTACAGGAACCGTCCGCCTCCAAAATCACCTGGATCTTGTCACAATATCCGGCCAGATGTTCATCTACCGCATTGTCCACAATCTCATAAATCAGATGGTTCAGCCCTTTGGTGCCCACCCCTCCTATGTACATACCCGGCCGTTTCCGAACCGCTTCCAGCCCTTCTAAGACTGTGATGCTGTCCGCATTATATTGTGTCTTAGCCATGATATTCCTCCCTATCCGTTCAGAATCCAAACCTGTTTGGCCTTCCTTCTCACCAGCCAGAAGGCACATGTTCCCATTATACACAAAAAGAGGGGAAAAATGCAAGTGATTTATCGAACTTACTTTCGAATAGTGGAAAAACTGTTCCGTGGAGGGTACGTCCGAGATCAATGAGAGGGAGCGCCTTCCTGCCAGCCGGGATTTTTTCCCGTTTCAGGTGATATATGCTCTAAATGACTTCTTAATATCCAATTGCGCGGTGCTTCTTAGGAACCGGGGAAAGCTTTAAGGACGGTTCGCACATACTGTACGTAAATGGCGCTTATCGCAGCGATACACCAATCGGGAAGTTAATGCATGACTTCTCCTGCACAGACGCAGCAGATATGTACTATGGGACACTGGCGAACAGGGTGAGATTTTTCAAAGAGAGCAAGGAGGAAATCGTTAATATTTCAGGACTTTCTCTTGAGGAAGTCAAACAGCTGAAAGCTGATAGAAGCGCATGGGCAGAATTATAGAGCTGGGAATCTAAAAAACAGGTTCCTGGCCAATGCCATGAAGTTTAGCTCTGAGAATACTTAGCCATGAAAAAAGGAGCGGAAAGAGACGGGAAATGGTCTGCCGCTTTTGACTTTGCAGGAATTCTTGATCCCGAAACCAGAAAAACGGCAGACCATTTCCCGTCTCTTTCCGCTCCTTTTTCCATGGCGTACCTCTTAAAAACATCAATTGCCACATTCAATGCTAATTTCATTAAACTTATCCAGAATATCTTCTATCCGAATGGCAGCTTTCGCCTCTCCCTTTTCATCCAGGATTGCCTGCCCCTGGTGCATCATCACCAGACGGTTGCCGTATTCCACCGCATAGCGGAGATTATGCGTCACCATGATGGTGGTCAAGTTCTTCTCCCGCACCACTTTGCCAGTCAGCTCCATGATCGTCTCTGCCGTCTTCGGATCCAGCGCCGCCGTGTGTTCATCCAAAATTAAAAACTCGATATCTGTCATGGTAGACATCAAAAGAGCCATCGCCTGCCGCTGTCCGCCGGAAAGCACCCCTACCTTTACATATAGCTTATCCTCCAGGCCCAGCCCGAGAAACCGAAGCTGCTCGCGGTAAAAGTCAATCCTTCTTTTATCGGTTCCCCGCCGCAGATTAAAAGGCTTTCCTTTATTGTCCGCCAGAGACATGTTTTCCAGAATTGTCATACTGGGACAAGTACCCATGGCCGGATTCTGATAGACACGGCCAATCCGACGCTGGCGGCGGTATTCCGGCATGTGCGTGATATCCACGCCATTGATACAGATATTGCCAGAATCCAGCGGAATACTGCCACAGATAATATTCAGCAAAGACGTTTTTCCGGAACCGTTGCTGCCAACTACGGAGACAAACTCCCCTTCCGCAATTTTCATCGAAAAATCGTTAAACATACACATTTCGTGTACGGTTCCTGCATTATAGTATTTCTGAATATGATTCAGTTCAAGCATGGGAGACCACCTTCTTTCCTTTCCGGTTGCTCATCACCAGAATGATGAGGAATAATACTGAAGTCACCAGCTTCAGATCTGACGCTGCCATTCCCAGGGAAATTGCCAATGCCACACAGCCACGATATACTAAAGAACCCAGAATCACGGCTGTCGTGGCTTTCATTCCCCGCTGGCGCTTTGCACCGCCCTCCGCGGCAGCATCCCGTCCGGGCAACCGCAGGTTTTTAAACAGCTTGGTTCCGATGATCACATTTGCCAATCCGATCACGATCGCTCCCGTACCGGTGCTAATCTCAAAAAACCCCTTTTGTTGACAGTAGACGCATCCGGCCAAGGCAACAAAACCATTGGCGATCGCCAGCCCTACCAGTTTGACAAGCCCTTTGTCTTTTGCCAGAGAAGTAACCAGCCCGTCATTATCTCCCACAGCCCGCAGCAGATAACCGGAACGGGTATTCAGATACTGATCCAGCAAAATCTTACAGATCACAGTGATCAGCAGCAAAATCAAGGTCACCCGATATGGCTTTAATGCTTCCGGGAACAACTGCTGCAGCAAAGGATTATCAAAAATTGTTTCCTTGCTGAAAATCGGCAGGTTTGCTTTTCCTGCAATCCGCAGGTTCACCGAATATAATGCCGTCATCATGATAATTCCGGACAAGAGATCCCGCACCCGCAGTTTTACATGGATAAATCCTGTTATACATCCGGCCAACGCGCCAGCCAAAAATGCCAGCAGCAAGGTTAGCACCGGAGGAACGTCCTTTAAAATCAGCATAGCAGTGACTGCTGCTCCCAGCGGGAACGTACCATCCACCGACAAATCCGGAAAATCCAATATTTTATAGGTAATATAGACTCCTAAGGCCAGGATAGCATATATCAGCCCCTCTTCCAATATTCCAATGATAATCGACATAACTTCCTCCGTTTTTTAATCTGTTTTCCGAGAGTAACTGTTTTGACAAGCAACACCGGTTATTTTAAAGATCTTTTTCTACTTACTCTGTAACAATTTCATCAAACAATTCTGTCGCTGTATCCGACAGCTCCCTAGGAATCGTCAGCCCCAGATTCTCCGCTACCTTGGTGTTGCCATAAAATGACGCTTCCGTGATTACCTCAAATTTCATCTCACTGGCCTTTTTCTCTCCCTTCAGCACCTGGGCCGCCATCCGTCCGGTCTGGGCGCCCAAAGACACATAATCCAGTCCCATCGTGGCCAGGCAACCAATCTTTACCTGTTCAATCTCACTGCCAAATACCGGGATATTCTTTTTGGCCGCTTTGTCCAGAATCATCGGCAACACACTGACTACCGTATTGTCAGTCAGGTTATTCAGGCAATCCACCTTTTCCAGCAGATTGTCCGTTGCCAGAGGAATATCCGCTGTGCCGGAGATACCACTCTCCACAATCTCAAAGCCATACTGGGGAGCTGCTGCTTTATATTCCTCAATGGTAGAAGCCGAATTGATCTCACTGGTGCTGTACAAAATACCGATCGTCTTGGCATCCGGCAGCAAGGTGCGGATCATTTCCAACTGCTCCTTCACCGGCAATTTATCGCTGGTTCCCGTGATCTCTCCCACCGGTGTCCCATCCTCTCCGGCCAGCTCTGCCAGCACCGGATCGGTCACTGCCGTATAGATGACCGGAATCTTGGTATCTCTCGCCGCACTATACGCGCTCTGTGCTATCGGGGTGGCAATCGCACAGATCATATCGACATCTTTAGCCAGAAAATTCGCCATAATCTGACTGGCTGTCCCGCCGTCTGTCTGTGCATTTTCATACAGAACCGTGAGATTCTGTCCTTCCACAATGCCTTCCTCAGCCAGCCCTTTTAAAAAGCCCTCCCGGCAGTTATCAAGCGATCCATGCTCTGCAAACTGGCCAATGCCGATGGTGTAGGCTTCCTCTGTTGTCATCTCAGCCTTTTCTGTCGCAGATTCATTCGTATCGCCTGCAGCCGTTGTATCTTCCGCTGTATTAGCAGCCGCCTCTTTGGTATCTGCCGCCGTCTCTGTTGGCTTTCCTGAGGAACATCCTGCCATCATGCTTACTGCCATGGCCATCGCCAAAATCCTCGTCATACCTTTTTTCATAATTGTTTCCTCCTTCTCAATTGAAAAATGCCCGCTTTCTTTCTAGTACACTAGTTTGGATATTTTTTCATAAAATAAACGCGCATGTGCTTTTTTGGTTTCCCGAATGGACGCAATTTCTATTAAAATAAAAAAGTCCCAAATGCAGAAAACTGCACTTGAGACGAATTCAATCCGCGATACCACTCAAATTGGCAAAAAGCCCACTTTTTTCGTATACTGACATATACGCCGCAGGATAACGGTCGCGGTTTCCGTCAGTTCCTACTCTCCCTGCAGGATTTCAAAACTACCCTCAAAAGCCCATTCAGCAAATCCGTCCATACCGCAATTCCACCGCCTACGGCTCTCTGTAATTTTCGTAAGATGCTTACTCCTCTTTTTCTACGGTTTATTCTATTAGCCATTATCCTAATCCTTTTTTTGGTTTTTGTCAATATCCTTTTTTTCTTTTTCGTTTTCCCCGTGATAAAGAATCAGAGCAATCATCTCTACCGGTTCTTCTCCCAGAGCCTCTATACTATGACCTTGTCCTGCTCCGGTAAATGTCACATCGCCGGCAGACACCAAAACCAAATGCCCGTTGTCATTAAACATACCATGTCCGCTCAAAATATAATACGTTTCCGATTCCCTTTCATGAACATGATATCCCAATGCAGCTCCCGGATAAACCGTCGTGTGCGCAAATACTCTTCCTTTATAGTCGAGCTCTTCCGGCCCGTTTAACAGGTTTCGAACTGTAATATCGCCTTTCCCATGAAACGGACTTGGTTTTCTCTCCACCAAAACCTCTTTTTGTTTTCTAACCACCCGTTCCTCCTTTTTTATAAACATTCCGATAAGTAAACTCTGATCCTTCTCTATAACTTCGGAATGTCCAAATCCAATAAACTGGCCAGAGAAAACCAGGAACCATCGTCTGCATAATGAACAATCGTTGCATAGCCGCTTCTGGTAACAAAACGGCCTTCCGGAGAATGATTAGCACACACATGTACCACCTCTTCCGGTAGCTCTGCTGTCAGCGCAATAAACGCACCGTAAGCAGGATGTCTCACATTGGGAAACCCGGTTTGCTTTTTGTTCTTTGACCATCGCGTTCGATTCTCTTTATTGTATTCATAGGGTTTTCCGATATCATGACAGACTGCACAAGCCAACAAAAGCTCTCTGTCCAATCCCAGATCCATCTGATAGGCTCGGGACAGATTATCATAAATACTTAAAGCATTATAAACTACTGCATTAATATGCATAGACTGATCCCCCAATGCACTGGCTTCCGGCATCCCGGATCCTGGCATTTCCTCTACCTTTGTATAACCATTGATCTGAAGAGAATATGCCCAGGCATCGATAATTTTTTCTTTCAGTTCGAGATTTTTCATCTCTCTCAAAACCGGAAAAGAGCTTTCCACACCTTTTCGGATTTTTTCATTCAGCGTAATTGGAATCATGTTCTTACCTCATCTCGTATTATAAAGTAGTAGTGTTTATAGACCCTCTCCAAGGTCTTAATACTATT